>PXQH01000066.1 GCA_003022125.1 Cyanobacteria bacterium QS_8_64_29
ACGGAGAGTTTGATCCTGGCTCAGGATGAACGCTGGCGGTGAGCTTAACACATGCGAGTCGAACGGGGGCCGCTCCTTCGGGGGCGGTACCTAAGTGGCGGACGGGTGAGTAACACGTGAGTACCTACCCTCCGGACGGGGACAACAGCTGGAAACGGCTGCTAATCCCCGATGAGCCTGCGGGTAAAAGGCCACTGGCGCCGGAGGATGGGCTCGCGGCCGATTAGCCTGGCGGTTGGGTAACGGCCGACCGAGGCAGCGATCGGTAGCCGGTCTGAGAGGACGATCGGCCACACTGGCACTGAGACACGGGCCAGACTCCTACGGGAGGCAGCAGTGGGGAATCTTCCGCAATGGGCGAAAGCCTGACGGAGCTACACCGCGTGAGGGAAGACGGCCTTTGGGCTGTAAACCTCTTTTCTCAGGGAAGAAGATCTGACGGTACCTGAGGAATCAGCCTCGGCTAACTCCGTGCCAGCAGCCGCGGTAATACGGAGGAGGCAAGCGTTATCCGGAATTATTGGGCGTAAAGCGTCCGCAGGGGGTCTTCCAAGTCTGCTGTCAAAGCCCGGGGCTCAACCCCGACGCGGCAGTGGAAACTGGGAGGCTAGAGTGCGGCAGGGGTAGAGGGAATTCCCAGTGTAGCGGTGAAATGCGTAGATATTGGGAAGAACACCGGTGGCGAAAGCGCTCTACTGGGCCGCTACTGACCCTGAGGGACGAAAGCTAGGGGAGCGAAAGGGATTAGATACCCCTGTAGTCCTAGCTGTAAACGATGGATACTAGGCGTGGCTTGTCTCGACCCGAGCCGTGCCGAAGCTAACGCGTTAAGTATCCCGCCTGGGGAGTACGCGCGCAAGCGTGAAACTCAAAGGAATTGACGGGGGCCCGCACAAGCGGTGGAGGATGTGGTTTAATTCGATGCAACGCGAAGAACCTTACCAGGGCTTGACATGCCGCGAACCTTGGGGAAACCCGAGGGTGCCTTCGGGAGCGCGGACACAGGTGGTGCATGGCTGTCGTCAGCTCGTGTCGTGAGATGTTGGGTTAAGTCCCGCAACGAGCGCAACCCTCATCCCTAGTTGCCAGCATTGGGTTGGGCACTCTAGGGAGACTGCCGGTGACAAACCGGAGGAAGGTGGGGATGACGTCAAGTCAGCATGCCCCTGATGCTCTGGGCCACACACGTCCTACAATGGCCGGGCCAAAGGGCAGCGAGCTCGCAAGAGTCAGCGAATCCCATAAACCCGGTCTCAGTTCAGATTGCAGGCTGCAACTCGCCTGCATGAAGGCGGAATCGCTAGTAATCGCCGATCAGAATGCGGCGGTGAATTCGTTCCCGGGCCTTGTACACACCGCCCGTCACACCATGGAAGCCGGCCATGCCCGAAGTCGTTACCCCAACCCGGTTGGGAGGGGGACGCCGAAGGCAGGGCTGGTGACTGGGGTGAAGTCGTAACAAGGTAGCCGTACCGGAAGGTGTGGCTGGATCACCTCCTTACAGGGAGAGGGGTCCCCGAGCGGCTGGCTGCCAGGAACAGCCAGAGTCAGCTTGGGGCCATCCCGAGGTCGAGCGGGGGCGACATTCGCCTTCGGGTCTCCAACGCGTCCGGTTGGGGGAATGGGCTATTAGCTCAGTTCGGTCAGAGCGCACCCCTGATAAGGGTGAGGTCCCTGGTTCAAATCCAGGATGGCCCAGTCATTGTGCCTTGGGGGTATAGCTCAGCTGGTAGAGCACCTGCTTTGCACGCAGGAAGTCAGCGGTTCGAGTCCGCTTACCTCCACTGGGACGAGCGAGCGGCCAGCACCTCCTGAGGTGGGAGACTGCTGGGCCCTCAGTCCAGCCAGGACCTTGAAAACTGCATCGCCATCGAATGGGTAGCCAGACGCAGGCATTACCGAATGCCGAGGTCAAGCGACCAAGAGCCAACGGCGGATCCCTAGGCACGCAGAGGCGAGGAAGGACGCGGCAACCGGCGATACGCTCCGGGGAGCCGGAAGCAGGCAGCGATCCGGAGGTTTCCGAATGGGACAACCCCAAGCATGGGCCGCTGAATCCATAGGCGGTCTCGGGCCAACCCGGCGAACTGAAACATCTCAGTAGCCGGCGGAGCAGAAAGCAACCGCGATTCCCTTAGTAGCGGCGAGCGAACGGGGACCAGCCCAAACCGCTCGCTACGGCGAGCGGGGTTGTGGGGCGGCCATCAGGGATGGGAAAGGCTAGGCGAAGCAGCTGAATGCTGCACCAGAGCGGGTGAAAGTCCCGTAGCCGAAAGCTGGAACCGCCCGGCCGGACCCCGAGTAGCTCGGGGCACGGGGAACCCCGAGTGAAGCGGCGAGGACCACCTCGCAAGGCTAAATACTCCTGCGTGACCGATAGCGGACCAGTACCGCGAGGGAAAGGTGAAAAGAACCCCGGCGAGGGGAGTGAAACAGAACGTGAAACCGTTGGCTTACAAGCAGTGGGAGGACGATTCAACGTCTGACCGCGTGCCTGTTGAAGAATGCGCCGGCGAGTGGCTGGTCGTGGCTTGGTTAAGGCGGTTTCCGCCGGAGCCATAGCGAAAGCGAGTCCGAATGGGGCGCGTACGGTCACGGTCAGCCGACCCGAACCCGGGTGAACTAACCATGCCCAGGAGGAAGCTTGGGTAAAACCAAGTGGACGTCCGAACCGACCAACGTTGCAAAGTTGGCGGATGAGGTGTGGTTAGCGGTGAAATGCCAATCGAACCCGGAGCTATCTGGTTCTCCCCGAAATGCGTTTCGGCGCAGCCGTGGTGAGACCGAGCTGGGGGTACAGCACTGTTTCGCCGAGGGCCGCGAAAGCGGTACCGAGGCGAGGCAAACTCGGAATACCAGCCGGAGCGCCACGAGTGAGACGGTGGGGGATAAGCTCCATCGTCGAGAGGGAAAGAGCCCAGACCACCAGCTAAGGCCCCCAAATGGCCGCTAAGTGATAAAGGAGGTGGGAATGCTGAGACAACCAGGAGGTTTGCCTAGAAGCAGCAATCCTTAAAAGAGTGCGTAATAGCTCACTGGTCAAGCGTTCCCGCGCCGAAAATGACCGGGGCTAAGCGGCCTGCCGAAGCTGTGGCGTTCGAGCGATGCGCTCGGACGGGTAGGGGAGCGTTCCGCGGGGGGCGAAGCACTAGCGACGAGCAGGTGTGGACCGCGCGGAAGTGAGAATGTCGGCTTGAGTAGCGAAAACTGAGGTGAGAATCCTCAGCCCCGAAACCCCAAGGGTTCCTTCGGAAGGTTCGTCCGCGAAGGGTCAGTCAGGACCTAAGGCGAGGCCACAAGGCGTAGCCGATGGCAAACGGGTCAACATTCCCGTACCGTTGCGGGTTGGTGATGGGGGACGGAGAAGGCGAGGCCCAGCTGGGGAATGGTCGTTCCCGGTGCAAGCGTTCGAGGCAAAGACGGGCGGCGAAAACGCCCATCAGCCAAGGCGCGAGTCCGAGGGGCTACGGCCCCGAAGTGGAACCCGTCCGGCTTCCAAGAAAAGCCCTAACCACCGCAAGCTCGCAACGCCTGTACCCGAAACCGACACAGGTGGGGTGGTAGAGGATACCGAGGGGCGCGAGATAACTCTCTCCAAGGAACTCGGCAAAATGGCCCCGTAACTTCGGGAGAAGGGGTGCCACCGTCAGGTGGCCGCAGTGAAGAGGCCCAGACGACTGTTTACCAAAAACACAGGTCTCCGCTAAGTCGAAAGACGCCGTATGGGGGCTGACGTCTGCCCAGTGCCGGAAGGTTAAGGAAGCCGGTTAGCCGCAAGGCGAAGCCAGCGACCGAAGCCCCGGTGAACGGCGGCCGTAACTATAACGGTCCTAAGGTAGCGAAATTCCTTGTCGGGTAAGTTCCGACCCGCACGAAAGACGCAACGATCTGGGCACTGTCTCGGAGAGGGACTCGGCGAAATAGGAATGTCTGTGAAGATACGGACTATCCGCACCTGGACAGAAAGACCCCGTGAAGCTTTACTGCAACCTGGAATTGGGTTCGGGCCCCGCTTGCGCAGGATAGGTGGGAGGCGCCGAAGGCTTGCCTGCGGGCGAGCTGGAGCCATCCTTGAGATACCACCCTGGCGAGGCCGGAATCCTAACCGGCACCCGTGAGCCGGGGCGGGAACAGTTTCAGGCGGGCAGTTTGACTGGGGCGGTCGCCTCCTAAACGGTAGCGGAGGCGCGCCAAGGTTCCCTCAGGCTGGTTGAAAATCAGCCGTCGAGTGTAAAGGCACAAGGGAGCCTGACTGCGAGAGGGACCACTCGAGCAGGGACGAAAGTCGGCCTTAGTGATCCGGCGGCGCTGCGTGGAAGGGCCGTCGCTCAACGGATAAAAGTTACTCCGGGGATAACAGGCTGATCTCCCCCAAGAGTTCACATCGACGGGGAGGTTTGGCACCTCGATGTCGGCTCATCGCAACCTGGGGCGGGAGTACGTCCCAAAGCCCTCCTCAGTACGAGAGGACCGGGAGGGACGCACCGCTGGTGTACCAGTTATCCCGCCAGGGGTAAACGCTGGGTAGCTAAGTGCGGAGCGGATAACCGCTGAAAGCATCTAAGTGGGAAGCCCACCTCAAGATGAGTGCTCTGGCTCCTTTAAGGAGGTAAGGTCACGGGAAGACTACCCGTCGATAGGCGCTAGGTGTAAGGTCAGCAATGGCTTGAGCCGAGGCGTCCTAACAGACCGAGGGCTTGACCGCGTCGGGTGGCCCGTCGATGGCATGCAGTTTTCAGGGGCTGGCTCGGGCCGGTCCAGTGCTTTCCCCTGGTGCCCATAGCGCCGCGGATCCACCCCGACCCATCCCGACCTCGGCGGTGAAACGCGGCTGCGGTGAAAATACTGGGGGGTTCGCCCCCTGGGAAGATAGCTCGGTGCCAGGGGTATCCCTTCGCCCCCCGCCTCCTAGAGGTGGGGGGCTTGCTAATCGCTCTCCCCTAAATCCCTCCGCGGATCGAAGGCTTCCACCTGCCGCAGCTGCTCGTAGAGCGATCGCTCGGCTTCGCTGGGGTCGCTGGGAACGGCAATGGCGATCTCGACGAGCTGGTCGCCGCGCCCCTGCGAGTGAGGGTAGCCCTTATCGGCCAATCGCAAGCGCTTGCCGCTCACCGTGCCGCCCGGAATCGAGACGCGAACCGGCCCATCCAGGGTGGGGACCTTGATCGCGCCGCCCAGAACGGCTTCGCTGGGCGTCACCGGCACCCGGCAGATGACATCCGAGCCGTGCAGCTTAAACAGCGAATGCGGTGCGATGGTAATAGTCAGGTAGAGGTCGCCTCCCTCGATGCCCTGACCGCGCAGCCGCATCTGCTGGCCATCGACCATTCCGCTGGGCATATCGATTTCCAGCGATCGCCCGTCCTCGAGGCGAACGCGTTCGCGGCCCCCTTGATAGGCCTTCTCGAGCGGTAGGGTGAGCTTGGCTTCGACGTCGCGCGGCCGCGCGCTGCCGCCATTCTTCCCCTCGCTGGGGGCAGCGCCGGCCTTGTACGCGCGCTTGGTGGTACCGGGCTGGTAGGCATCGTCGCGATCAAGCGGCACCTGCCGGGCCCGTTGCGTGCGGCTCTCCCGCCGACGGCGCCGCGGTGCACCCCGACGGTGCCGCGAGCGCCGCATGGTTTGGTCGTACTGCGCGCGCTTGCGCTCGTCGCAGAGTACATCGTAGGCCTCACCGATGGCTTTAAAGGTCTCCTCGGCGTCCTTATCGCCTGGGTTGAGATCGGGGTGATAGCGCCGCGCCAGCCGCCGGTAGGCTTGCTTGATCTGTTCGGTGGAGGCCTCTGGCGAGACGTTCAACAGCTCGTAGTAATTGCGGGATTGCTGCATGGCTGCCACGCGCCGTTACGCTGGTCCTAAGGGCCTACCAAGCTGGCTGGGCGCTCAGAACCAGTCGTCGCCTTCGTCCCAGTCGTTTTCGTATTCGTAGGGACGGTAAGCTCGGCGCCGGCCAGCACGCCGCTCAGGCGGCTCGCGCTCGCCGGTGAAGGTGCGGCGGATGCTGCCAAAAAAGTCGTCCTCCCCTTCCGCTTCGTACTGCAGCCGCACCTCGCGGTTGAGCTCGTAAACGGCATCCTGCAGGTCCGCGTGGGCGCGCTCGATCCCGCGCTCGTCATCTTGCTCGAGGCTATCGCGCAGCTCTTGCACCAGGCCCTCGATGCGACGGCGGTAGTAGCTGGCAAAGTGGTTGCCAAAATCGAGGGCGACCTCCTTGAGGTGGCGCTGTGCTGCATCGGCAGCGGCCTCAGCCTGATTGCGCTTCTCAGCGCGCTCGCGGCGCTCGCGATCGGTACGGCTGTTTTCCTCGGCCTCGCGGATCATGCGCTCGAGCTGGTCCTGGCTCAGGTTGGAAGCTCCTTGGATGGTGACGCTTTGCTCGCGGCCGGTGGTTTTATCTTGGGCCGTTACCTGCAAAATGCCGTTGGCATCCAGATCCAGCGAGACTAGGATTTGGGGAACCCCGCGCGGGGCCGGCGGAATGCCGGTTAGTTTGAATCGGCCCAGCGACTTGTTGTCCGCTGCCATTTCGCGCTCGCCCTGGATGACGTGCACCTCGACCAGGGTTTGGTTGTTTTCGCTGGTCGAGAACACCTCCGAGCGGCGCACGGGAATGGTGGTGTTGCGCGGAATGAGCTTTTTCGTGACGCCCCCAATGGCCTCGACTCCAAATGAGATGGGCGAGACATCCAAAAGCAGGACATCTTGCATCTCGCCGGCGAGGATGCCAGCTTGCAGGGCCGCCCCAAAGGCAACCACCTCTTCGGGGTTGACGTCTTGGTTGGGCTCGCGATCAATGAAGCTGCGCACCACCTCCTGCACCATGGGGATGCGCGTCGAGCCTCCCACCAGCACGACCTCATCAATTTCGGTGGGACGCAGGTCGGCATCGGCCAGCGAGCGCTTGAGCGGACGGCGCAACCGGCTGACCAAATCGGCGCACAGGTTCTCGAACTGCGAGCGCGTCAGGCGCGTTTCGATGTGCTTGGGCCCGTCGTCGCCAGCTGTAATAAAAGGAAGGTTGATCTCGGTGGCGTTGACCGACGACAGCTCGATCTTGGCTTTCTCGGCAGCCTCGGTTAGGCGCTGCAGGGCCTGCCGGTCCTGGCGCAGGTCGATGCCTTCGGCTTCTTGGAACCGATCAGCCAGCCAATCGACGATCTGGCGGTCGAAATCGTTACCGCCCAGTTGGGTGTCGCCGCTGGTGGCCTTGACATCGAAGACGCCGTCACCCACCTCCAGAATGGAGACATCGAAGGTGCCGCCGCCCAGATCGAACACCAGGATGATGCTGTTGGCCTGGCGGTCGAGCCCGTAGGCCAGCGAAGCTGCGGTGGGCTCGTTGAGGATGCGCTTAACCTCGAGTCCGGCAATCTGGCCGGCGTCTCGGGTCGCTTGGCGCTGGGCATCATCAAAATAGGCCGGCACGGTAATGACGGCCTCGGTGACGGGCTCGCCCAGATAGCGGCTGGCATCCTGGGCTAGCTTTTGCAGCACGCGAGCCGAAATTTCCTCGGGGGCAAACCGCTTTCTGAGGCGCGGGCAGCGCAGTTGGATGCTGTCATCCTCATCGCCGCGCACGGTATAGGGAACGCGCTTGTCGATTGAGTTGAGCTCGCTGTAGCTGCGGCCCAAAAACCGTTTGGCGCCGAAGAAGGTATTGCGCGGGTTGAGCACGGCCTGACGCCGCGCTAGCTCGCCGACGAGAAGCTCGCCGTCTTGATTGAACCCGACGACTGAGGGCGTGGTGCGGGCCCCTTCGGCATTGGTAATAATGGCAGGCCTGCCGCCTTCGTTGACCGCAACGACTGAGTTGGTGGTCCCCAAATCGATGCCGACTACCTTGCCCATGCGATCGCTTGCCTTCGGTCTGCTTGCTGGCGCAATACCCTCGCTGCGAGCATTGTAGCTTGCAGCTGCCACGGCACGGCGTGATCGCCGGCCGCCGTGCCTCGGGCAGGTGGGTATCTGCTACGATTAGGTGGTACTGCCGAGCGGCGCGCTGGAGCGGGATGGCCGAAACGACCCTTTTTAACGCCCTGCACCAAGCCCTGGATGAGGAGATGGGCCGCGACGACACAGTCGCCGTCATGGGCGAAGACGTGGGGCACTACGGCGGCTCCTACAAGGTCACCAAGGACCTGTACAAAAAGTACGGCGAGCTGCGCGTGCTCGATACGCCCATTGCCGAAAACAGCTTCATGGGCATGGCGATCGGTAGCGCCATGACGGGCTTGCGCCCCGTGGTTGAGGGCATGAATATGGGGTTTCTGCTGCTGGCCTTCAACCAGATATCCAACAATGCCGGCATGCTGCGCTACACCTCGGGCGGCAATTACAAAATCCCGCTGGTGGTGCGCGGCCCGGGCGGCGTGGGCCGTCAGCTCGGCGCCGAGCACTCGCAGCGGCTCGAGTCCTACTTTCACTCGGTGCCAGGCCTCAGGCTGGTGGCCTGCTCGACCCCCTATAACGCCAAGGGGTTGCTCAAAGCCGCCATCCGCGACGACAATCCCATCCTATTTTTCGAGCACGTCCTGCTCTACAACCTCAAGGAAGAGCTGCCCGAAGGCGAGTACGCGCTGCCGCTCGATCGGGCCGAGGTGGTTCGCACGGGCAGCGACGTTACCATCCTGACCTACTCGCGCATGCGGCACCACGTGCTGCAAGCAGTCGAGCAGCTGCAGCAGGAAGGTTTCGATCCCGAGGCGATCGATCTGATCTCGCTCAAGCCCCTCGATATGGAAACGGTGGGTGCTTCCATTCGCAAGACCCACCGCGCGATTGTGGTGGAGGAGTGCGCGCGAACGGGTGGCATTGGTGCCGAACTGGTAGCGCGCCTCAACGACGAGCTGTTCGACGAACTGGATGCGCCGCCGCAGCGGCTGTCCTCAGAAGACATGCCCACGCCCTATAACGGCACGCTGGAGCGCATGACCATCGTCCAGCCCGAGCAGATCGTCGAGGCCGTGCGCCAGCTGGTGGGGTTGCAAGTGTAGGCTGGCTGGGCTGCGAGCGAGGTATTGTCATGCAACGCCAGCGCTTGCTGTTGGCCCTGATCGTGGCGTTGGTAATAGCAGCCATCGTGACGCTGGCGCAGATTCCGCTCAAGCTGGGGCTGGATTTGCGCGGTGGGGCGCAGCTGACCCTGCGCGTGCAAACCACCGAGCAAGTCGAGCAAATTAGCGACCAGCAGCTGCAAGCCGTGCGGCGCGTGATTCAAAACCGCGTCAACGGGCTAGGGGTCTCCAAAGCCGAAGTTCAAACCTCGGGCGAGGACAAGATCGTCGTGCAGTTGCCCGGGGTCAGCGATCCCAGCCAAGCCGAGCGCGTGCTGGGCGAGACGGCCCAGCTCGAATTCCGCCAGCAAAAGCAAGGGACCCAACAGCAGTTCCAGTCGCTGTTCGCGCGCCAGCAGCAGCTGCAGCAGGAACTGGAGCAGCTGCGCCAGGCTGAGCGTCCGGACGCCGAAGCGATCGCGCAAAAAAGCGAGCAGCTCGAGAAAATCAACCAACAGCTGCTCCAGTTGTTTGGCTCGCCCGAGCTGACAGGCGAGCAGCTCAAAGATGCCCAAGCCCAACCCACCCAAGGGGGCAACAGCTGGGAGGTGGCGCTCGACTTTACCGGCGAGGGCGGCCGTCAGTTCGCCCAGCTCACGCAAGAGCTCGCTGGGACCGGTCGCACCATCGGCATCTTTTTGGACGATCAGCTGCTGAGCGCCCCCACGGTGGCGGCGCGCTTTGCCGGCACCGGCATCACCGGCGGTGGCGCCGTCATCACCGGCGATTTTTCCACGCAAGAGGCCCGCAACTTGGCCATTCAGCTGCGCGGCGGCGCGCTGCCGCTGCCGGTGGAAATTGTCTCCAACCGCACGGTGGGGGCCACGCTGGGCCAGGCCAGCATCCGCAATAGCCTCTACGCTGCCGCATCGGGGTTGGTGCTAGTGCTAGCGTTCATGGCCGTTTACTACCGCCTGCCCGGTGCCATCGCGGACGCGGCCCTAGGCGTCTACGCGCTGCTCGCCGTTGCCAGCTATGCCTTGGTGGGCGTGACGCTAACCCTGCCCGGGATTGCCGGCTTCATTCTGAGCATCGGCATGGCTGTGGATGCCAACGTGCTCATCTTCGAGCGCACCCGGGAGGAGCTGCGCGCCGGCAATACGCTCTACCGCTCGGTGGAATCGGGGTTCTATCGGGCTTTTTCTAGCATTATCGACAGCAACGTCACAACCTTAATTGCCTGCGCCGCCCTGTTTTGGCTGGGGACCGGTTTTGTTAAGGGCTTTGCCGTAACGCTGGCAATTGGCGTGGCGCTGAGTTTGTTTACGGCCCTATCCTGCACCCGAACGCTGATGCTGCTGGTGGTTTTGGGCCTGCCGGGGGTCCGCCGGCGGCCGCACCTGTTCTGCCCGCAGTTGGCCTCCTCGTAGCCGCGCCTGCCCGAGCTCGACCATGCAACTAAACCTCACCCAACAGCGGCACCGGTGGTGGCTGGTTTCGATTGCAGCCCTGGTGGCGTGCGCCATTGCCATGGCGCTATCGCTGGCGCAGTTCAACGCGCCGCTGCGCCCCGGGCTGGAGTTTGTTGGGGGCACGCGCTTGCAGCTCACCCGCGCCTGCGCCACCGAAGGCAGCTGCGAGGAACCGATTGAGGTAGGGCGCGTGCGCCAGATTGCGCAGGCGCAAGGTTTGGGGAACAGCCGCATTCAAGTGGTGGGCGAGCGGCAGCAGACGCTCTCCATCCGCACCCAAGCCCTAGGCGTCGAGCAGCGCAGCCAGCTGCGAGCGGCGCTGCGCCAGGCGCTAGGCCGCTTTGACCCCCAAACCATTCAAATTGATACAATCGGGCCCACCATTGGGCGCGAGATCTTAACCTCGGGGTTGCTAGCGCTCGTGGTGGCGGCGTTTGGCATCATCGGCTACATCAGCCTTCGCTTTCAGCTCGACTATGCCCTGGTCGCCATCCTGGCGCTGTTCCACGACGTTTTTCTCACCAGCGGCCTGTTTTCGGTGTTGGGGTTGACGGCCGGGGTTGAGGTCAACAGCCTGTTTTTGGTCGCGCTGCTGACCATCATTGGCTTTTCGGTCAACGATACGGTCGTCATCTACGATCGCATCCGCGAGACCCGCCGGCGGCGCCCCAGCGACGGGTTTGAGGCGATCGCTAACGAGTCCGTCAACCGCTCGCTGACCCGCTCCATCAACACGACCGCAACCAGCGTGCTGCCGCTGCTGGCAATCTATCTGTTTGGCGGCGAAACGCTGACCAACTTTGCCCTGGCCCTAATCGTGGGCTTTATTTTGGGGGCTTACTCCAGCATTTTCGTAGCCAGTACGCTGCTGGCCTGGTGGCGCGCGCGCCAAGAGAGCGCCCAGGCAGCCATGCCGAGCGCGCAACCGTCCGATAAGGCCTAGCACCCGGTCGCTGGATGAGCTTCTATAGCGGTCCGAAAGGGGATGTTGCCAATTTTTTAAGCTTCGGTTACATTTTGGTCTGAAAGGCTTAATAATTGTTTACGACCAGGAGGGTCACCATGGAGAACGAAAATCGCAACGATTTTAAGTTCGGCTTCACCCCGCAAGCCGAGAATTGGAACGGTCGGCTTGCCATGATCGGCTTTTTCGCAGCGCTGATCGTCGAGGCCGTCAGCGGCCAAGGCGTCCTTAAGTTCCTGGGCTTGCTGTAAGCCCGCTCGCTTCAAGCTGTTCCGTGGGACCGATGGCCGCCATCGGTCTTTTTTTTGTCAGCGACTGTAGTTTGAGAGCGCTGCCCTCAAGGCAAGATGCGGCGGTAGCCGTCGCACAGCAGCAACCAAACCACCACCACGACCCAATGCAAAACCAGCGGCGGCCACACTGAGCCGCTTTGGTAGTAGCTGACCGTACAAGCCAGGCCCAGCAGGCCGGCTAGGCCGAGAAAGGTCGCGCTATTGAAGGTTGGCTTTGCCTGGGGCGCGCACAGCCGTGCCTGCAGCGGATGGGCCGCTACAAACAGCACCAGGCTCCCCAACACCCACCCCAAGCAGGTGATTGGCGGCGCGCCTTCAGCCGGATGCGGCAGCAGCACCACGCGAAACAGGCTTTCCTCGAGCAGGCTGGGCACCACCCAAGTGCGCCCCACGATCCAGCCAGCCGTAGTGGCCGTCGTTGCGCCGGGTGAAAAGCGCAACAATCCCTGCCGCCATCCCCAAGGCAGCGCGATCGCGCTAAAGCCGGCCAGCAGCAGCATCCCGCCCCAATCCCCGGCGGCAGGCGGGGTCGAGAAGGCCCATTCCAGGCGCTTATCCCACGGAAGCATGCGTCGTTAGGAGGCAGTAGCGCTCAGCCTCCGTTCATTCTCGCTTGCTGGGATAGGTAAGTTGGAGGGAGCTAGCAAGGGACCACTGTGGCAGCAGATTACGACATCGTCGTTATTGGCGGCGGCTCGGGGGGGTTGGTCGTTGCCGGCGCTGCCGCCCAGCTCAATGCCCGGGTTGCGCTGGTGGAAAAGGACCGCCTGGGCGGCGATTGCCTCTGGTACGGCTGCGTCCCCAGCAAATCGCTCATCCACGCCGCCCGCGTGGCCCACCAAGTCAAGCACGGCTCGCGGTTTGGCGTCTGCACGCCCCCACCCAATATTGCCTTGGCCGAAGCCAACGGGCACGTGCGCCGCACGATCGCCAACATTCAGCCCCACGATTCGCCCGAGCGCTTTAAGTCGATGGGGGTTGAGGTCATTTTTGGCGAGGGCCAATTTCGCGACGGGCGCACCTTTGCCGTTAATGGGCGCACGCTGCGGGCGAGGCGCTTTGTCATTGCCACCGGCTCCCGACCCTTGGTTCCGCCAGTTGCGGGCCTGGAAGCGGCAGGCTTTGTCACCAACGAGCAAGTTTTTTCGCTGCAAGAGCGCCCCAGCTCGCTGGCGGTCATTGGCGGCGGGCCCATCGGATGCGAGCTAGCGCAGGCCCTCCACCGCTTGGGGGCCCAAGCCACCGTCATTGCCAGCCGGGACCAACTCTTGCCCCAAGAAGATCCCGCTGCGGCCGCGGTCGTGGAGCGTCAGTTCGAGGCTGAGGGCATCCGCGTGGTGAAATCGGCCCGCGCCGAGCGCGTCGAGCTGGCGGGCGGTTACAAGCGCATCCAGGCTGGCGGCGAGGCGATCACGGCCGAGCAAATCCTGCTCTCGACCGGACGGCAGCCCAACCTGGAAGGGCTCAACCTGGAAGCAGCCGGCGTCCGCGCGGGCTCGCAAGGTCTGGCCGTCAATGCCAAGCTACAAACCAGCAACCCGCGCATTTACGGTTGCGGCGATGTTATTGGCGGGTATCAGTTTACGCACGTGGCCAGCTACGAGGCAAGCGTTGTCCTGCAAAACGCGCTCTTTTGGCCCACCAAAAAGGCTGACTATCGCGTCGTGCCCTGGGCAACCTTTACCGAACCCGAGCTGGCGCGCGTGGGCCTCACCGAGCAGCAAGCCCGGCGGCGTTACGGCAGTGACGTTCGCGTGCTGCAGCAGGATTTTGCCGAGGTCGATCGCGCCCAAGCCGAGGCAGCAACGGAAGGCTTTGTCAAGCTAATCGCGCGCAACAACGGCCAGATCCTGGGCGCTCACATTGTGGGCCCATCGGCCGGCGAGATCGTGCACGAGGTCATTCTGGCGATGAGGCACGGCCTCAAAGCCTCGGCCCTCACCAGCGCCATCCACATCTATCCCACCCTGGCCGAAGCCAACAGTCAGGCGGCCCTGCAGCTCACCAAGCAGAAGTACGCGCAGAACGCGCGCCTGCAGGCGCTGCTGCGCGGGTTATTCCGCTTGCGCCGCGCCTGGGGGTAGTATGGCGCTAGCCTTGCGAGCAGTGACCGGAGGTATTGGCGTTGCTAGGACGCTGGCTGAGCGCTGCGCTTTTAGGCCCCCTAGCCGGGGGACTGCCTGCGGCTGACGCGGCGCTGGCTGCTGAGCCGGTACCGGCCGAGCAGCAGCGGCGACTGTGCCGCGACGAGCTGGCAACCGCAATCGATGCGATCGCCGAGGGCGGGGCGCTCGAGCGCGCCCGCTGGGGTGTTTTGGTCCGTACCTTGGAAGGCGGCCGAACGCTGTACGCGCGCCACCCCCGGCAGTACTTTACCCCGGCCTCCAACGCCAAGCTGCTCACCACTGCTGCTGCGCTGCGCGAGCTAGGGGGCTCGTTTCGCTTCCAGACCCCAGCCTACGCGACGGGCTCGCCGCCCGAACTGGCGACCTTGCGCATCTTCGGCCGCTGGGATCCCAGCCTGAAAACGCGCGATCTCGAGCGCTTGGCGCAGCAACTGGCCCGCCAGGGGGTGCGCCGCATCGAGCGCGCGATCGCCGATCGCGGCGGCACCCCCGGCCCGACCGTACCGCCTACCTGGGCTTGGGAAGATGCCTACGCGGCCTACGGGGCCATTCCCGATCCGTTCATGCTCAACGGCAACGCTGCCCCGCTGCAGTTGCAGCCGCGCCAGTTGGGTCAGCCGCTGCGACTGCGCTGGCGCGATCCGGTGGCAGCGCGCCAGTGGGATTTGCGCAACCGCAGCCTCACGGTGGCGGCCGGCAGCACCCCGGCCATAAACATGACGGGCCGCCTAGGAACGCCCGTGCTTCGCGTCGGCGGGCAGCTCCCCGCCGATGCCGAGTCCCAAACCTGGCAGCTGTCAGTTCCCCAACCCGGGCGCTACTGGGTGCAGACGTTGCAGTCGGCTTTGCGCGATCGCGGCATTGCAGTGGGCCAAGCATCGGTCGCCTCCAGCCGCCCGCCCGAGCGCGACCCCCTAGCAACCCTAAGCTCGCCGCCGCTGGCCGAGCTGGTGGCAACGACCAACCGGCAAAGCAACAATCTCTACGCCGAGGCCCTATTTCGCAAGTTGGGGGCGCGCTCGGTTGCCACTACCGGTTCCCGGGCCATCGAGCAGGTCCTGAGCGAGATCGGGGTTCCGCGCGAGAGCTACGCCCTCACCGACGGCTCGGGGCTATCGCGCCACAACCGCATCAGCCCGCAAGCCCTGGTGGCAACGCTGCGGCAAATGGCCCAGACCCCTCAGGCCAGCGTCTATCGAGATTCGCTGGCCGTGGCCGGTCGCAGTGGCACCCTGCAAGAGCGCTTGCAGGGAACGGCCGCAGCCGGTCGGCTGCAGGGCAAAACCGGAACCATGACCGGCGTATCGGCCCTATCCGGGTATCTGGAAACGGGCGAAGCGCCCACCCTGACGTTTGCCATCCTGCTCAACCGCAGCGGTCGGAATGTGCCTACCATGCGCGCCGCGATCGATCGCATCGTGCAGCGCCTGGCCCGCTGGCCGGCGTGCGCGCCTCAGTAGTTGGTTTCTTCCTCATACTCGGGCTCGGGCGCTTTGCTCTTGCGCTTGCTCGTCTCGGGCAAGTTGATGCGAGGCGGCTGGTACTCTTCCTCCGTCTCAGACTGAGCTTCTTCCGCCCACAAGTCGGTTTCCATGTCGTCGTAGTCGTACTGCGGCTTGCGCGGCTGCTGCAGCGGTTCGGGTTCGGGCTCTTGGTAGTCGGCTGCCGGCACATCGGCCCAACCCTCGCGCTCGAGCGGCTCGGCTTCGCCGCGATCGCCTTCGGCCCAGGCGTCCTGATAGAGCGGTTCCACCGTTTCGGCTTCGGCGGCTTGCGAGACGGGCGGACGCTCTGGCTCGCCGGTACCGAGCTGGTTTTCGGGGCGCGCGGTCTGGGTCTGGTAGAGGTCGCCTTCGTCTTTTTCCCAGGGGGGGCTCCCGATGCCCAAGCGCTCCAGCAGCCCCACCGAGAGTTGCGTTAGGCGCTCTTCTGCCCCTTCAAAGACGATGATGCGGTTGGGCCCGCTGCTAACGAGCTCGTCAACGGGCAGCTCGTAGGTGCTGACGATGCTATCGGGGATTTGCGGATAGCTCAGCGAGGCAATAATGAGCGAGGCGATCTGGCCGCTCTCAAGGTCGAACTGAAAATCGCGGATGCGGCCGATCAGCTCGCCCGTTTCGGTTATGACCTCGCTACCGATTGCGCGGTTGTAGCGCCCCTCATCCACCCCCTGAATGGCCTCTTCGTCATCCACCAGGATGACGTCGCCCGCCTGGCGGATTTCGCTCAGCAGCATGTAGCGCGGCGTGCCGTTAAATGCCAACAGGCTGTCGCACAAGCCTAGGGCAACCACTTCGCGCCGATCGATATCGACCAGCATGTCCCGTATGATGCCCAGGCGCCTGCCGCTGTCGCGCGCGATGACCTGGGTATTGAGAAATTCCGAGCGTAAGCGATTGGGATCGGTGGTCATTACATCCGGTCGGTCGTTGCTATGCGCCCCTAGCCTGCCCCGCTGGTCCTTGGCTGTCAGTGACTGCTGGCGGGCACAGTTATCCCCAATACCTGCGTATGAGCGCCCCGGGCTTGGGTAACGCCCAGGGTGCGATCGGCCGCGCTGATGGTGGGTCGGCGCAAGCTAACGACGATGAACTGCGCCTGTTGTGCCTGCTGCCGGATCATTTTAGCTAATCGCTCGACGTTTGCCCCATCTAGGAACATGTCGACCTCATCGAAGGCGTAGAACGGCGAGGGGCGATAGTGCTGCAAGGCAAAAATAAAGCTCAGGGCCGTGAGCGATTTTTCGCCGCCCGACATGGCGTGCAGCCGCTGCACGGGCTTGCCCTGGGGATGGGCGACTAGATTGAGACCGCCGTTGGCGGGCTCGTCGGGGTCATCCAGCTGCAAGTAACCGTCCCCATCGGAGAGTTGGGCGAAGATGGCCCTAAAGTTGCGATTGACGGCGTCAAAGGCCTCGTGGAAGGCTTGCAAGCGCTGGGTGGTAAAGTTCTCGATCCGCGAGAGCAGCTCGGTGCGTTCGGCTTCTAGGGTCTGGCGCTTGTCGCTGAGATCTTGCAACCGCTGCTGGGCGCGCTCGTACTCCTCAATCGCCAGCATGTTGACAGGCTCCATGGCTTGCAGGCGCTTTTGGGCATCCCGCAACTCGGGCTGAAGCCGCTCGAGTTGGGCCGCAGGCGTCTCGCTATCGGTGCTGCCGTTGGCTGGCGTTAGCGGCAGCGGGCCTTCTGGCAGCAGATCGGGCAGCTCGGCCTCGCGCGCTTGGCGCTTTTGCTGGGTGGCTTGCAGCGTCTCCTGCTGCGACTGCAGGGTCTGGTCTAGCTGCTGCTGCCGCCATTGGGCTTGCTGCTGGCGCTGCTGCAGCGACTGCAAATTGGCGTCGGCGCGATCGCGGGCTTGCTTGGCGCCATCCAGCTGCTGCGAGAGTTGGGTCAGCTCGCGTTGCGTCTGCTCGATTTGCGCCTCGAGCGTGCTGAGCTCCTCCGCCAGCTCGTCGCGCTGGCGCTGCAGTTGTTGCTGCCGCTGCTGGGATGCTTGCTGGCGCTGCTGGCATGCCTGAATTTGGTCTCGCAAGCGCTGCTGTCGGTCGGCAGCTTCCTGGCGCGCTTCGCGCTCGGATTGCAGATCGCGCTCGCAGGCCTGGAGCTGGTCTTGTTGCTGCGCGATCTCGCGCTGGATTTGCTGCCAGCGCTGGTGGGTGTGGGAGCGCTCGAGCTGGGCGAGCTGCTGCTGGGCGCGCTCGAGCTCGGCCTCGCGTTCGGGCAGGGACTGCTCGAGCGCTTGCAGCTGCTCGGTGACCGAGGCCAGCTCGCGCTGGCGCTCGCTTAGGGTGGCATCGAGCTCATCCCGCTGCTGGCTCAGGCGCTGGATTTGCTGCTGCAGCTGCTGGCACTGCCACTGGCATGCTTGCTGCTGCTGCTGGGCTTGCGAGCGATCGCGCTCCAGCCGCTCGATTTCTTCGCTGTGCGCCTGTAGGGTCCGCTCGCACTCGTCCAGTACCGCCTCAATATCCTGCAGACGCTGCTTGAGTGCTTCGCTCTCGCCGGTGTCGCTCGAGGCGTCAGTCCCCAAGCGCAGCAGCGGTCGCTGGGCCTGGCTGCCACCGCTGATGGCGCCGCTGCGCTCCAGTAGCTCGCCTTGCAGGGTGACGATGCGGTTGCGGCCCAGGTGGCGGCGGGCGTCATCTAGGGTCTCAAAAACTGCCGTATCGCCCAGGACATAGGCAAAGACGTTGCGATAGCGCGGCGGGTGCTCGATCAGATTGACCGCGTAATCCAAAAAGCCGCGGGCTTGCTTGAGCTCGGCATCGGCTCGCGATCGCGGCGGGCGCAGCTTGTTGAGCGGCAAAAACGTGGCGCGCCCGGCCTTTTGCTGCCGCAGCAGTTCGATGCCGGCCGCCGCGACTGAGTCATCTTCAACTACCACATGGCCCAAGCGGCCGCCTGCCGCCGTCTCCAGCGCGAGTTGGTAGGACGGTGCGACTTGGCCCAGCTGCGCCACCAGGCCGCAGATACCCTCCAGAGCGGATTGCAGCAGGGTCTGGGTGGCCCGGGTGCCCTGGGCTTCTTGTCGGGCGTGCTGGGTCGCCTCGAGCCGATCGAGCTGGCGTTGCTTGTCGTGCCACTCCTGACGCAAGCGATCGCGGGTTTGCTGTTGCGTTTCGCTCTCCTGGCGGGCAGCGGCCAAGCGCTCGGCTAGGGCCTGCTGCTGCTGCTGCCATTGGTGAGCTTGGCGCTCCAGCCGCGCGTGCTCCTGCTGGGCTGCCTCCCAATCGGGCTGGATGGCCTCACGCGCTTGGGTTTGCTCGTCGAGCTGGGCCTGCAGCTGGCGCTGGCGCTCTTGCAGTTGCGCGCTCTCGTTGCGCTGCGGCTCGAGCGCCTGCTGCAGTTTAGCAATGCGCTGGCTCAGATCCGTATGTTGCTGGAGCCACGTCTCGGCAGCGGCGGCCAAGCGATCGGCTTCGCTGCGCTGCTGCTCCAGCGCTTGCTGGGCGCGATCGCGCTGGGCTTCTAGCGCCACGAGCCGCTCGTTCTCCAAGCGCGCCTGCTCTTGTTGGACGCGTTCCAGCGCTTGCTGGTGCTGCGCTAGCGCCTGCTGGGCTTGCACCAGCTCGGTCTCGGCCTCGCGCGCGCTCTCCGCCAGCTCCTGCTGGCGCTGCTGCAACTGCTGCTGCTGGGTCTGTTGGGTCGCCAGCTGGGAGGTCAGCGCCAGCTGCTGGTCCTCGCCCAGGTCGCGGACGCGGGCGTTGCAGTCCTCGAGCTGCGCCCGGGCTTGCTCGATTTCGCTGCTTAGCGCCTCCAGCCGCTCGTCCAGTTGCGCCCGCTCGCGCTGGTGGGCCTCGATTTGGGCTTGCAGTTGGGCCTCGTCTTGCTGCAGCGAGCGCCACGCCAGCACAGCTTCCCACTGCTGCAACTGCTGGATGTGGCTTTTGAGCTCGCGGTAGCGCTCGGCCTTGTCCCGCTCGGCAGCAGCGCGATCGCGGGTTTGGATTAGCTCGGTTTCCACCACGCGGCAGCGTTCTTCGCGCTCGCGCACGTCCTCCAGTGTTTCGCGCGCCTGCGCGATTTTGCGATCGTAGTCGGCAACGCCCGCGAGCTCGTCAACGATCTCGCGACGCTCGCGCGCATTCATGGTAATGATGCGGGTGACATCCCCCTGCAGCACCACGTTGTAGCCTTGGGGATAGATCCGCATGCGGTAGAGCCGCTCGTGCAGCTCGCTTCGGGTGAGCGGCTCATCGTTGACATAGTAGCTCGAGCTGTACTGGCCTTGCTCGTTGAGGCGCAAGCGCCGCGTTACCTGCCACTCGCCGCTCTCGGGAATTTCTTGGGGGTCGCTCCAATCGGAGATATCAAAGGTGACCGTAACCCGGGTATCGACGCGCGCGCGGCCGTTGCGCTTGCTGTGGCTGACTAGATCGGGCAACCGTTCCGCCCGCATGCCTTTGGAGCCCGAGAGCCCGAGGGCAAACAGCAGCGCATCGAGGATGTTGGATTTGCCCGAGCCGTTGGGCCCCGAGACAACGGTAAAGCCAGGCCGAAGCGGGATTTGGGTTGCCTTACCGAACGATTTGAAATTGGACAGCTCCAAGCGCTTGATGTGCACCATACGCGCGGTGCCGGCAAAAGTCAGCCGCGATGATAGCGTTTTGGCACCCTGAGGTCAGTTGCGCTTGGCTGGCGGTGCTGCCACCGCTAGAATCAGCCCAGCCCCCTAGCAGGCAAGGAGCCTTTTGTGAGTGCGGATCCCGCCCGAGGCAAGGCCGCCAACGCCGCAGCGCCCGGTTTTGACCCCAGCGCTTTTGATGCCTGCGTCATGGGCACCTACCGGCGCTTGCCCGTGGCCCTGGAGCGGGGCGAAGGCTGCCGCTTGTGGGATACCCAAGGCAACGAATACCTAGATTTTGTGGCCGGCGTCGCCACCTGCGCGCTGGGGCATGCCCATCCGGCGCTCGTTGCGGCGGTGACGCAGCAGGTGCAGCACCTGCACCATGCCTCCAACCTGTACTACACGCCGCTGCAGGGGCAGCTGGCGCAGTGGCTGGTCGAGCGCAGCTGCGCGGACCGGGCGTTTTTTTGCAACTCAGGCGCCGAGGCCAATGAAGCGGCTATCAAGCTGGCGCGCAAGCACGCGCGCGCGGCCCGCGGCATAACCGAGCCCCTGATCCTGAGCGCCCGCGCTAGCTTTCACGGCCGCACCCTAGCCACCATGGCTGCCACCGGCCAAGCCAAAGTGCGGCAGGGGTTCGAGCCGCTGCCGCCCGGCTTTGCCCAAGTGCCTTACAACGATAGCGAGGCGCTTGAAGCCGCGCTAACGCCGCAGGTAGCAGCCATCATGCTGGAGCCGCTCCAGGGCGAGGGGGGTGTCCGCCCCGGCGATCCGAGCTACTTCCAGCGCGTGCGCCAGCTGTGCGACGAGCGCGGCATTCTACTCATTATGGATGAAGTCCAGACCGGGATGGGCCGCACCGGGACGCTCTGGGGCTACCAGCAGCTCGGGATCGAACCCGATGCCATCACCAGCGCCAAGGGCCTCGCCGGCGGCATCCCCATGGGGGCCATGCTGTGCAAGCGCTTTTGCGACGCCTTCGAGCCCGGCGACCACGCCAGCACCTTTGGGGGCAATCCGTTGGCCTGTGCGGCAGCGCTGGCCGTCGGGCAGACCCTAGAGCGCGACGGGTTGCCGGCCAATGCCCGAGCGCGCGGCGAGCAATTGCGCTCGCGGCTAACTGCCCTTGCCCGCCAGTTCCCGCAGCTGTTTGAAGGGGTCCGTGGTTGGGGGGTGATTTCAGGGCTCGTTTTGCGTGCGGACGCCCGCCTGGAGGCGCTCGATATTGTCAAAGCCGCCCTGCAACAAGGCCTGCTGGTGGCAGCTGCCGGCGCGGGCGTGGTGCGTTTGGTCCCGCCGCTGATTGTCTCGGCCGATGAGGTCGAGCGCGGGGTGGATGCCCTCGAGCGGGCTGTCGGCCAGCTTGCGCACTAAGCAAAGCGCCGGGGCCAGTTCCCCGGCGCCTTGCAGGCGGCAGAAGGGTGGGGCGTCCGTTCCCTCAGGCCGTTCTGATGGAGGGTTTCACCTCCCTTCGGGAACGACAAAGTGGAGGAAGCGACAAAAACTCCACACCGCCCCAGGCATGCGGTCCGTTCGCCCGCCTGACGTCGCTCTCCTTCGGCAGGCGATAAATGGGCCCAAACGGCAAAACACCCAATCCGGACAACCGCAGTGCCGTTATAGGGTCTTTCCTCCTAGCGTAACAATCCGTTTTGGGCTGAGGCGAGTCGCGGCAGTGGGCTCAGCGCAGGGGGGAGCTGTCGGCCTCCTGGTGCTCGAGCAGCTGCCAGTGCTGGCAGCCCGTTACGGCTTGCTGCAGGGCATCGAAACTTTGCCGGCAGTGATTGTCAAGCTGGAGCGGCAGTTCGTCGTTTTTGACCACAAAGTGCAGGCGCGCTTCACTCGCCGTTGCCGTGGTGCGATCGATCAGAACCTCGACGGTAACCAGCTTGGAAAAATTAACGCGGCCGGGTTGCTCGCGCGCCATGACGTATTCGTCCGTGTCGTAGATGATGTCAAAGTGGCAAGCTTGCAACACCTCGGCCAAGGATGCCTGCAGCTGTTCGAAGGGAATGGCCACGACCGCAGAACAGGTATAGCGAGCCATAGCGGGCGAGTCGGCTCCCGTCAGTATCGGTTGGTTGGCAAGTCACCCCATATTATCCAACGTGCAGGGGGCCAGACCAAGCGCCCGTGACCCAACCCAACGAATGTCAGGATGCGCGGAACGCTGATCGCTTTTGAAGGTGTGGAAGGCTGCGGCAAAACCACCCAGCTGCAGCGGACGCAGGCATGGCTGGCCGCCCGCGTGGGCCGACCGTGGGTCGTGGCGACGCGCGAGCCCGGCGGAACCGCCGTGGGCGAGCGGCTGCGATCGCTGCTGCTGGAGGGACCCAAACTGGCAGCGCGTACCGAGCTGCTGCTGTACGCAGCCGATCGGGCCCAGCACGTGGCCGAGACTATCGGGCCGCAGCTCGAGCGGGGCGCGATCGTGCTGTGTGATCGCTACGCGGACTCGACGCTGGCCTATCAGGGCTACGGCCGCGGCCTGGCCCTAGCGTCCATCGAGCAGCTCCACCAGATGGCCACTGGCGGTTTGGCCAGCGATCTGACGTTGTGGCTGGATGTGGATGTCGCCACCGCTCGGGCGCGGATCGACCGGCGCGGCAGCACTGATCGCATGGATGGCGCCGAGCGGGCATTCCACCAGCGCGTGCGCGACGGTTTTGCCCAGCTGGCAGCCGCTTGCCCGCACCGCATTGCCCGCATTGATGCTGAGGGGCCATCGGACCAAGTCCAGCAGCAGATCCGCACGGTCGTGCGGCAGCGCTTGGGCTGGCCGCCAGCACGCTAGCTGATCGCCATGGATCCGTTTGCCTCGCTCATCGGCCAGGACCGCGCCATCGAGCTTCTAGCTGCCAGCTACCGGCAAGGCCGGCTGGCCTCGGCTTACCTGCTGGCCGGTCCCCAGGGCGTCGGACGCGCCCGGGCAGCTGAAGCGTTTAGCGCGCTGTTGCTGGGCGGTGAGGAAGCGGCGGCGCGCGAGCGAGCGCTGCGCCAAGTGCGCGCCGGCACCCATCCCGATTGCCTGTGGATCGCCCCCGAAACCGGCCGGGGGCAACCGAGCATCGGCATCGAGCGCGCGCGCGCTCTGACCGAGTTTGCCAGCCGCCCCCCGCTGCAAGCGCCGCGCTCGGTGGCCGTCATTGACGGCGCTGAGGCCTTGACTGAGGCTGCTGCCAACGCGCTGCTCAAAACCTGGGAAGAACCGGGCCGCACGATCCCCATCGCGATCGCGCCCAGCCAGTACGCCCTACTGCCAACGCTCGCCTCGCGCTGCCAGTGCATCCCCTTCTCCCGTCTCTCGGAGTCCGATGTAGCGCGCGTGCTGGAGCAGCAGGGGCACCACGGGGTTCTGGCCCAGCCCGAGGTTATGGCGAGCGCCCAGGGCCGACCGGGCGCTGCCCTGCGCGCATCCGCTTGCCTGCAGGCCTTGCCGGCGGGGCTGCTGGCCGATCTGCGCGCGGTTCCGCAAGCTGGACTCAAACAGCGCGATGCGGCCGCTCGCGCTGCCTTCGAGCGCGAGTTGCTGCAGCTAGCGGCCGAAGCCGCCTCGCAGCTCGAGGCCGAGACCCAGCTATGGCTGCTCGATGCCTTGCAGTCCAGCTACTGGCAGCAGTACTTGCAGGGCCAGCTGCCCCACTGTCCGCTACCGGCCTTGGTCCAAGGACGCCACGCCCTGCAAGCCTACGCGCAGCCGCGCTTGGCCTGGGAAGTCCTGCTGCTGCAGTTTGGGGGTGTCCTGCCGCTTCAGTCGCGGGTGTTCCCCTCGGCCGCTTGAGCTGCGGCCGGCCGGGCGGCAGTGCTCCCGCGCTTCTGCCACTGCGCGTAGAGCAACAGGACGGCCACGAGCATATAGCCCAGGGCCCACTCGGCAGCAGCACCCCAATCGAGCTGGATGGCTGTGCTACCTACCGTCCATCGGTAGCCGTGGATCAGGCCCACCCAGGCTAGGGCGGCTGCAACCAACGACCACAGTGCCGCCTTGAGGAACTCGCGATCGATAATGGCAGCGGTCATGGCCGCCAGCAGCATGGCCGAGAAGATCAGGCCCTGCTCGAGGGCAAACGCCCCGCCAATGTAGGTATCGGCATTTTGGAAGGCCGCCAGGAGCTCGTCCGAGTTGGCCGAGAGGGGACGCTTGGGTGTGCCCATGCCGGCCGCCTGGAGTGCGCTTTTGGCCACCGAAGCCCCCCAGCCGGCAATGCCGGGCAGCAGGGCAATGGCCACCGCCGGTACGTGGCGCGCTGGAATGGCGGTAAAGCTCTGGGCCACAATGGCCAGCCCGATCCAGAGCACGATCGCCATGCCGCTCTCAATGGGAATGAAAAACGCCAGCAGCCCAAAGGCACCGGTCAGGCAAAACAGCCCCATGACGGCCCCGTTGAGCCAGGAGTAGCCCACGCGCGCGCCCAGGGCCTTCCAACCGGGATGGCCGATGTAGATGGTGGTGGGAAAGCAGGAGCCGAATAGGGCGACGGCAATAGAACCGATGCCGTTGACGGCCAGGCAGGGCGGCCCCGGGTAGCGATCGCCAGCGGCCTCGGCGCTCTCCAAATTCTGCAGCGAGCCAATGAGGTTGAACAGACCCATGGGGACGATGACGCTAAAAAAGTCCACTAGGACGCCGCGCTGCTGCCACAACTCGCCCATCCAGAGCTGGGGCAGGTAGGCGCCCAGCGGCTCGCGCGCTTGGGCAAACGCTTGAGCATCCCAGCTGGCCAGCCCGGTAGCCCAAGCCAGCGCCGTACCCAGTACCAGCGCGACCAGTCCGCCGGGCAAGACCGCGTTCGTCAGCGGCAGGCGAAACCGGACGCTACCAAAGTAGGTCAGCAAAACGACCGCCAGCGGCACCAGCCCTACCAGCGGATAGGCATAGGTGCGCAGCACAAACTTCATGGCAATGAAGGTCAGGGCAACGCCGCCCAGCGTGCCCAGCAGCGCCGCCCGCGGGATGAAGCGGCGCAGGCGATCGACCGCGAAAGCCCCAATTAGCTCGATCAGCCCCGAGCCCAGGCAGGCCACCATGCCGGCTTGCCACGCCAGTCGGGCCGCTTCAGTTGCGGTCGCGCCGTCCGCCATGGCCTGCGACTTGACCGGCAGCATGACCAGAAAGATAAAGGCAAACAGGCTGACGGTGTTGATGCCGTAGGGCAGGGCCGTGATGTCGTCGCGGCCCTCGCGCCGCCCTTGCCGGTAGGCCAGCCAGCTGTAGTAACCGTTGCCCACAATCAACCCCATCGCCAGGCTGGGCAGCACCCGGCCGTAGAGAATTTGGGGCGGGAAATCCAGTACGCCCTGAGTTAGGGCCACGATCGCCAGGATCTGGACCAGGTTGTCCAACGCCAGCCCAAAGAACCCATCGATGTCCTGCCGGACGAACCAGCGCGGTGCTGCGGCGGGAGCTGCCATCGTGCTTGAGCTGAGCACCTACCAGCCAGCAATCCTACCGGAACGCACCGCCATCCCCAAACGCACCGGCCCTCAGGCCGCCTCCCACCACTGAGCCAGATAAGCCCTCACCTGGAAAAAGTCGTTCCAGGGCACGTAAGCAACGTTCTCGGCTTGGAGGTAGCGCCCCAGGCGATCGCGGGCAAAGGTCAGATCGGCGGCCCGGGCCATGTTGAGATCCGTCAGCGAGTCGCCGATGGCGATCCGCTCGCGGGCACCGGATTGCGCCATGACCTGCACTTTGGAGACGAGCTCGTCGCCGCCCTCAAAAGCCGAGCGCACCCGCAGGTACTCGCTGCTGGCATTGAGCTCTAGCGCCGAGACGGAAGCCACGCGCTCGAGCAGCGAGCAGTCCCCGCTGCGCTGGCGGCTCAAAACGCGCTCCACCATGCCGCGAAGCCCACCTGAGACCACGTGGAGCGGGATGCCGCGCGCGTCGAGAAAATCCAACAGCTCGCTCAACCCCGGCCTGAGCGGCTGGCTGTCGGCGTGGGCCACCATGGCCGGGTAGTGCCGGCTGGGAATGGCCTCGAGCGCCTGCCGGACGCCCGTTCGCAGCGCGATCCGGCCGGCGTACAGCTCTGGGAGCAAGCGCGCCGATTCGGCCGGCGCAAAAGCTTGCAGCATGACCGAAAACGTATCTTCGGCGGTAATGGTGCCGTCAAAATCGCAAAAGACGGCGCGTTGGAGCGCGGGCTCAGTAGGTGCTTTGGCTGGCATGCGCGGCAGCTATAGCAGCGTGACGATCGCGACGCCCGCAACCATGATGGCAGCCCCCGTGCCGCGCTCGCGCAGCCCTGGCTCGGCCAAAAGCAGGTGGCCCAGCAGGGCCGAGATCAAAATGCTGGTGCGCTTGACGGCGACCACGTGGGCGACCAGCGTTAGCTGCAGCGCCTGCATCAGAAACAGCACCGTCAGGCCTTGGAGGAGGCCCGTGGCGATCGCGATGGGCAGGTGGCGGGCGAGCTGGGCTAGGGGCGCGCGCGAGCGCGCCAGCACGATGGGCGATAGGGCGGCCACGAGCATCACCGAGGTTGTCGCCGCCCAAAACGCCGGCGAGGAGTTGCGCACGCCCACTTTGTTGAGGGTTGACAGCAGGCTCCAGCAAAACGCCACACCCAGCATGAGTTGGGGCCCACGCTGGCGGAACAAGGCCCGAAACGGCGCCAGCACCCCCTGCTGGCGGCGGCTCAAGCTGAGCGCGTAGGAGCCGCTCACAATGCTGGCCATGCCCAGCGCGTCCCAGCTGCTCAAGCGCTCGCCCACAATCAGCGGGGCCGTAGCAAACAAAAACAGCGGCGTAAACGAAACGATGGGGACAGTCAGCGAGAGATCCGATTGCTGCAGGGCCCGAAAGTAGAGCAGGTTGGCCACCACTTGGATGCCCAGGGCCGCAGCCAGCACCAGGCCAAAGTGATCGCCTAGCTCGGGTAACTCGTCCACCAGCAGCGCTGGCAGCAGCACTGGCAGCGCGAACGCGCGCGAGGCCCAAGTGACAACGTAAGCATCCAGATCCTGGAGGCCGCGCTTGCTGGCCAGATCGCGCAGGGACCCGCACACCGCCGTTAGGGCGGCAAACAGCAACCACAGCATGGGCGTTCCGGCGACAGTAACAGCGGCTGCGCGGGGCGCCCTAGCGCAGCCAGGCGGCTATCTGCTGGGCAACGAGCGCGCTGGCAATTGCTAGGCTGAGCGCCAGAACCACCTTACCGCCCGGAACAAGCTGCTGCGCGGCTGGCGGGGCAGCAACCTCGGCGCGCGCGAGGGTGGCGCCCTATTTAGCCGATCAGACCCGATCGCAGGGCGCGGACGGCAGCTTGGGTGCGATCCTCAGCGCAGAGCTTGTTGAGGATGTTGCGCACGTGGGTTTTGACCGTGCCGACCGTAATGTAGAGCTGCTGGGCGATCTCGGCATTGCTGGCCCCATCCACGATCGAGCGCAGCACCTCGAGTTCGCGCTCGGTTAGCGGGTAAGCGGCCTGCGACGGATCGCCAGTGGCGGCCTCGGCATGGGCAGGGGCGGCATTGTCATTTGGGCCAGTGCTCTGGGGGGCATCGCCTCCCTCGCTGGCGCCATCGGCCAATCGGGCATGCGACAGCACAATTTTGGCAATGGCGGGATCGATCCAGGACTCGCCTTCCTGGGTGAGCTTGAGGGCCTCGGTGAGCACATCGAAGTTGATGCTTTTCATGCAGTAAGAGTCCGCTCCGGCCGCAAAAGCGGCCAGGACAGCCTCGCGGCTGTCGTAGAGCGTCAGGATCAGGACTTTGGTGTGCTGGAGCCGCTCGTCGCGCGCTTGTGCTTGCTTGAAACGCCGCGTCAGCTCGATGCCATCGATATCGGGCAAGCCAATGTCAATAATGGCGACATCAGGCCGCTCGGTTTCGATGCAGTGCTGCCCCTGCCGGCCGTCGGCCGCTTCGGCAACCAGCTCGATTCCGCCGCGTCGCTGGAGTGCTGTCCGCAGGCCCACCCGCGTCAGATCGTGGTCTTCGACCAGCACTACCCGCATAGCCCCCATGAGCTGCCCTCCCACGCGCGCAGCGCGCCGAGGCGGCTGCGTTTGCTTGCTGGCGGACTATTTCCCTGAATTATACAGCGACCGCCGCGATCACGCGCTGGCTGCAATTCAGCAGCAGGGTAGAGCCCGGATCCCCCTGCAGGGGACTAGGGTTAAACAGTGGTAAAACGGTGCACCCAGCTCAATGAGCGATCCCCCTAAGCTGCAGGCAGTGCTGCTAGCCATTGCGGATGCCCGGCTTCGGCAGCGCGTGGCCTGCACCTTGGCCGAGCTGATCCAGCCCAGGTGCATCGAGGTCAAGAGCCTGTCAGAGGCACTTGCGGTGCTAGCGCGCGAGCTTGCCATCGAGGTTGCCGTTCTGGATGGCAGCTTGGCGTCAGCCGGGGCGCCGGCGCTAGTCCGTCGCATCCGGGCGCAGAACGACCGCTTGCCTGCCATTGCGCTGGCCGAGAGCGATAGCGCCGTGGCTGAGGCGATCGCGGCGGGGGCCTGCGATGGCTTGACGCCCGAGCGGCTAGGGCCGGCCACCCTGACCCGGGCGCTCCATCAGGCCCACCGCCACCGGCAAGCCCAGCAGCAAATCGAGGCGGCCCACCAACAGCTGCGCGAGAGCGAAGCGCGCTACCGCTCGTTCCTGCAAGGCGCCGCGGATACCGTCTCCCACGAGCTGCGCACGCCCATGAATGCCATCCTCGGGTTCTCCCAGTTGCTGCTGCGCCAGGGCCCTAGCGGGCTAACGCTGCAGCAGCAGCAAATGCTCGAGCGCATCCACAGCAACAGCCAAGCGCTGCTAGCGCTCATTAACGACATTCTCGCGCTCGCGCAATTGGAAGCTGGGCGCCTGCGCCTCGAGCCAGCCCCCTTCGATCTGCGCGAGCTGGCCCGATCCACCGTCGAGGAGCTGCGATCGCTGGCCGAGCAAAAGCAGCTGGCCCTCGTCCTCGAGAGCGAGTTGGCCGATCCCTACACCCGCAACGACCGGCGGCGCGTCCGCCAGTTGCTGACCCATTTGATCGCCAACGCCATCAAGTTCACCCCCATGGGCCGCGTGACGGTCGAGCTGCGCGAGCGCTCGCCCCAAACGCTCGAGCTGGCCGTTCGCGACACCGGAATTGGCCTCAGCGAGCGGCAGCAAGCCCAGGCTTTCGATCGCTTCTGGCAGCGCGATGGAAGCACGACGCGCCACCACGGCGGTACGGGATCGGGCCTGGCCATCGTCCGGGCGCTAGCCGAGCGCATGCAGGGCCAGGTCTGGGTTGAGAGCGCGCCCGGGCAAGGTTCGCGCTTTGGCGTGGTGCTGCCGCGCCGCGTTGGCACTGCCAGCAGCCTTGCGCTACCGCGCGAGACTGGCCCATCCCCCCATGCGGCCGAGCTGCGAGCCCGCGATCCCCAGAATGGGGCTTAGGCTGCCCCGTCTGTCGGCTCGCGCTTGCGCGCGACGCGCAGCTTGGCCGAACGGGCGCGCGGGTTGCGGTCCCGTTCGGCGCTTGCCGGCGTTAAGGGCTTTTTCGTCTCGACGGCTAGGCTGGGGTCGGCCCGCAGCTGGTTCTTGACGCGGCGGTCCTCGAGGCTGTGGAAGCTGACGATCGCCAACCGGGCGCCCGGGCGCAGCCAGCCGCTGGCTCGCTGCAGGAAGGCCTCCAGCGATCGCAGCTCGTCGTTGACGGCAATGCGCAGCGCTTGGAAGCTGCGCGTGGCGGGATGAATGCGATGGTCCCGGCCGGCCCCGCGCGCGATAGCGGCAGCCAGCGCCGTGGTGGTGGCAAACGGTCGCTCGCGAACGATGCGCCGCGCGATGCGCCGCGCCCGCCGCTCTTCGCCGCAGTCGTAGAGCAAATCGGCTAGGGCGCGCTCGCTCCAGCCGTTGACAATGTCGGCGGCCCTCAGTGCCTGCTGCCGGTCCATGCGCATATCCAGCGGGGCTTCGGCCCGGAAGCTAAACCCGCGCTCGGGGGCATCCAACTGGGCCGAGCTCGCCCCCAGATCGGCCACGATGCCGTCAAAGCGGGCTTCGCCCGGATCGAAGGTAGCGAAATTGCCGTGCCAAAAGTGCACTCGCTCCCCGTAGGGCACCAAGCGCGCGCGCGCGGCGGCCAGGGCGCTATCATCGCGATCCAGGGCCGTGAGGTGCCCGTTGGGCGCTACCTCGAGCAGTTGCTGGGCGTGTCCTCCGCTCCCCACAGTGGCATCGAGATAGTGCCCGCCCGCATGCGGGTTGAGGTAGGCCACAACTTCGGCGGCCAGTACGGGAACGTGGCTGGGGGATTGCGAGAGCGCCATGGGCGGCATCCAACGGGGGGCTGCCGGTGCCTAGGATAGGGCGCTGCCGCCGCTGCCGTTGCAGCTGGCGGATGCCAGAATGGAGGTTGCCCCGCCCAGCGCTGGTGGCATCGACGGCGGAGTTGAGTTCCTTATGGCACGCATCGAGACCCGAACCGAGCCCATGGTGCTCAACATGGGCCCCCACCACCCCTCGACGCACGGGGTGCTGCGCCTCATCGTCACGCTCGATGGTGAGGATGTTGTCGATTGCGAGCCTGTCATCGGCTACCTCCATCGCGGCATGGAGAAGATTGCCGAGAACCGCACTAACATCATGTACGTCCCCTACGTCAGCCGCTGGGACTACGCGGCGGGGATGTTCAACGAGGCCGTTACGGTCAATGCCCCCGAGCAACTGGCGGACATTGAGGTCCCGCGGCGGGCCCAATACATCCGCGCCATCATGCTGGAGCTCAACCGCATCGCCAACCACCTCCTGTGGTTGGGCCCGTTCATGGCCGATTTGGGCGTCCAGACGCCCTTTTTCTACATCTTCCGCGAGCGGGAGATGATCTACGACCTGTGGGAAGCGGCCTCCGGGCAGCGGCTGATCAACAACAACTACTTCCGCATTGGCGGGGTGGCAGTGGATCTGCCCTACGGCTGGATCGATAAGTGCATCGATTTTTGCGACTACATCGACGACAAGATTGACGAGTACGGGCGCCTAATTACGGACAACCCCATCTTTCGCCGCCGCGTGGAAGGCGTGGGCACCATCAGCCGCGACGAGGCTATCAACTGGTCTCTATCCGGTCCCACGCTGCGCGCCTCCGGCGTGAACTGGGACTTGCGCAAGGTGGACCACTACGAGTGCTACGATGACTTCGACTGGGAAGTGCAGTGGGAAACCAGCGGCGACTGCCTGGCCCGTTACCTGGTGCGCATCCGCGAGATGCGCGAGTCAGTCAAAATCATCCGCCAGGCCTGCGAAAACATTCCGGGCGGTCCCTACGAAAACCTAGAAGCCCGGCGCATGGCTGAGGGCAAAAAGTCCCAGTGGAACGACTTTGACTACCAATACGTGGCCAAAAAAATCCCGCCCACGTTCAAAATCCCTGAGGGCGAGCACTACGTCCGCTTAGAGAGCGGCAAAGGCGAGCTCGGGATCTTTTTGGTGGGCTACGACAATGTCTTCCCCTGGCGCTGGAAGATCCGCGCGGCCGATTTCAACAACCTGCAAATCCTGCCCCAACTGCTGCAGGGGGTCAAAGTGGCCGACATTGTCGCGATCCTGGGGAGCATCGATATTATTATGGGCTCGGTGGATCGCTAGGCGCTGCCGGCGAGGGCTGCGGCCCTGCGACCCAATCGGCTTGGAACTGGGCCAGTTGCTGGAGGTCGCCGCACAGTAGCAGCCGATCCCCCGCCCGGAGGCGGGCGTCGCCGCCGGGGAAGCGCACGAACTGGTTGCCACGCCGGATGGCCTGACAGTGGAGCGCGTAGCGGCGGCGCAGATCCAGCTCGCCCAGCGCTTGCTCATCTAGAGCGCTCCCCTCGGCTGGCAGTGCGACCCACTGGCAGGTCGGTGCCTCGCTTTGGGGCAACCCCGTCTCGCCGGCTAGCAAGCGCTGGCAAGCTTCGAGCTCCTTGGTTTGGCCCACCACCAGCAGGCGGTCCTGCGGGTGCAGGGCGGTCTGGGCAGTGGGATAATCAATTTCCTGGCCCTGGGCGCGCTGGATGGCCATGATGCTGGCGCCGGTGAGGCGGCGCAGGTCGATGGCATCCAGCGTCATCCCCGCCAGCGGCGAATCGGGCGGCATGGCGATCCACTTGCCGTTCATCTGTTGGGCGGTGGCGCGCAGCTCGCGCGCAACGCGCGCATCGGCTGGTTCCGAGCGTAGGGACTGGTAGCGAGTGGCGCGGATCTGGCGGATTTCTTCCCCAAATTCCGCTGAGTCTACGCCCATCCGCTGCAGCACGTGGGCCGAGAGTTCCAAGCTAGCTTCGAACTCGGGCTGCACCACCTCGCGCGCGCCGAGCTGGTACAGGCTCTCGATATCGCGATCGGTACTGGCCCGCACGACCACATCCAACTCGGGATTGAGCTCCAGGCTGCGCTTGAGGCACAGGCGCGCGCTCATGGCATCCGGCAAGGCGATCGCCATGCTGCGCGCTCGGTCAACGCCAGCTGCCTCCAAAACGGGGATGCTGACCGCGTTGCCGTAGACGTAGGGAAGCTGGCGTTCGCGCAGCCACTGGATGGCGATCTCGGACTGGTCGATAGCAATTGCCGGATAGCCGCGCTTGCACAGCAGGCGCACCAAAATCTTGCCCATGCTGCCGCAGCCGCAAACGACAATGGGGTTGCCCGCGGGCGCGCCGTCCGAGCTAGCGGGGGCGTTCGGCTCCCTCAGATAGGGCTGCAGCCAACGGATGCCCTTCAACCCAGCCAATACCTTGGGCACTAACTGCAGCACCAGCGGCGTCACCAGCAGCGTTACGGCGCTGGTTCCCAGCACCAGCAGATAGACGGGGCGCTCGATCAGCCCCAGCGACAGGCCCTCGCTGGCCAGGACGAACGAAAACTCGCCGATTTGGGCCAGTCCTAAACCAGTCAGGATGGCCGTCCGCCAGCTGTAGCCGAATCCGCGCACCAGCGGGATGCCGATCGCGGCTTTGACCGCGATCGCCAGCGCCACCAAGCCTAGAATGAGCCCGGCATTTTGCCACAGAAACACCGGGTCGATCAGCATGCCCACGGCGGCGAAAAACAGCGCCGAGAACACATCGCGCAGCGGCTCGACGTAGGCCAGGGTTTGGTCGGCGTACTCTACCTCCGAGATGGTCAGCCCTGCCACAAAAGCCCCCATCTCGATGGAGAGCCCCAGATAGTCGGTGAGCAAGGCAACGCTCAAGCACAAGCTCACCACCGCCAGCAGGAACAGCTCGCGGCTCTCGGTTTGGGCCACCAGGCGCAACAGGCGCGGAATGACCCATACCCCAAACGCCACAGCCCCACCGGCAAAGGCAGCCAGCGACAGCAGCGACTTCGCGATCGCCGCTCCCAGTGCCGGCCCCGATGGGGCGATCACCGGCAGGACGGCCAGCATGACTCCCAGCGCCAGATCCTGGACGATCAAAATGCCCAGCATGACCTGGCCGTGCGGGGCATCAGTCTCGTTGCGTGCCATGAGGGTCTTGAGCACCACTGCCGTGGAGGACAGCGACAGGATGGCGCCCAGCAAGATCCCCTGAGCGGGCGAGCTCGCCCAGCCGGCCAGGACGGTTATGCCGGCGGTGACTGCCACCATCAGCCCGATTTGCAAGGCGCCGCCGCCCAGGGCAATGTTGCGAACGCGCTGGAGCTCGGCCAGCGAGAACTCCACCCCCAGCGCAAACAGCAAAAACGCCACTCCCATTTGGGCCAGCGTTTCCACTTGCCCGAGCTCCCGGATCAGACCGATGCCAGTGGGGCCGACGACCGTCCCGCCCAGCAAGTACCCCAGCAGAGCGGGCTGGCGCAGCCGTGCGGCCAGCGTTCCGCCCATGCCGGCAGCAACCAGAACCAGGACGATATCGGCGATGAGGCGAAAGTCTTCTTCCAAGGCGAACGGGAAACAGTTGCGGCTCAGGCAGGCGCGCTAGCGCGATTCAAACGCCTCAGTCGCGTTCGCCGGCACCTCGCTCGCTTGCGGGGCTGCCAACATGGCAAGCTCGCGCATGGGCGGGACTGTTGCCACCAGCGACTGAGCCTCGCCGGCGTGCGCTTGGGCCGCTCGGTCGGCCAGCTGGGACTGAGGCTCGCACAGCGCGCAGACAACCCGGTCGCCGGGCTGCCAAGTTTCGTAGGCGCGCGCCACTTGCAAGCGACCTTGCCGCTCAAGTGCCAGCGGCACGAGCGCCCCCGTGTCGATCGCGGCCTGCAGGTAGGTTTGCTGGTAGCTAAAGCTGGCCACTTGCAGGCTCGCCTCAACCAGCTTAACGTCACCCTGCCGAACGTACTGGTTCCAGGTTTTGAGCGCTAGCTCGGGCGCTAGCGCCTGTTGGAACCGGCTGGGGCTGGTTTCGGGCTCGCCCAGCGCTGACGGAAAGACCCCCAGCACGCGCGGTGGCTCGAACTCCTCTTCAGCGCGATGCGCCAAGACGTAGTTGACCTCGCCGTTGGTGGTCATGGCCAAAAACGTCCCCATGCGATCCAGCCCGGCTTCCTCCAGCGTCTGGGCGTGCATGGCGTTTTTGAAAACCACCTGCAGGTCTTCGCGCTCGGCTTCGCGCACGGCCTGGGCGTTGGTGTCAATGAGGGCGACGGGCTCGCTGCGCTGCCGGAACAAGCGCGCGATCGTCCGGGCCAGCGGATTGGATCCCACAATGACCGCCCCGGTGCGGTCGTGGGCGTTGACCCGCAGCAAGTTGGCGACCCACTGCGCCGTTAGGCCCTGCAGCACCACCGTCACCATGATGGTTAAAAACACCAAGGCCTTGACCGACTCGCCACCGCTGATGCCGTTGTTGGCCAGCACAATGGCAAACAGCGAGGCCACCGACGCCGAGACGATGCCTTTGGGGCCAATCCAGCTAATAAACAGCTTCTGGCGCCAGTTCAGCCCGCTGTTCCAGGTGCAAACCCAGATATTGAGCGGCCGTACCGCCACCATCAACGCCAGTACGGTCAGCAGGCCGCCCCACCCCAGTGCCAGCATTTGCGCCAGCGACAGGTCGGCCGCCAGCAGCACGAACAGCACCGATACCGCCAGCACGGTGAGCTGGTTTTGGAAGCGCCGCAGCAACCGCTGTTGCGGCACGGATGCCGTGCTCAGCACGATGCCGGCGATCGCGGTCGCCATGAGCCCGGCTTCGTCCTCGATGGCCTGGGCGATGCTGTAGAGCCCCCACACCCCAGCCAGCACCACCAAGTTTTTGAGGTTTTCATCCAGGGCAGTGGCGCGCCGCAGGAAGCTGCCCAGGGCCCAGCCGCCTGCCGCGCCCACGGCAGCGCCTACGCCCAGCCGCGCGGCCATCTCGCTCAGCAGCGTTGCCAGATCGGGGTTGTCACTGAGGATGAAGTTGAGGACCAAAAGCGCCAGAATGGCCCCAACTGGGTCGATGAGGACGCCCTCACCCTCCAGCAGCGTGGCGATGGGGCGATCAACGCGCACCTGGCGCAGCAGCGGGGTAATGACGGTAGGACCGGTTACCACCACCAGCGCCGCGTACAAAAACGCCAGGTCCCACGGCAACCCGGCCAAGTAGTGCGCGGCCATGGCTCCACCCAACAGCGAAATGGCCGTGCCGATGGTGACCAAATTGCGCAGGCTGTTGGACAGATGCCCCAAAGCCCGCAGATCCAGCGATAGGCCACCTTCAAACAGAATGATGGCCACCGAGAGCGAGACCAGCGCCTCCAACCCGTCGCCCAGATGGTGCGGCTCGATCAGGCCCAGGCCATCTCGGCCCAGCCCGATGCCAAACAGCAGCAAAAACACGATGCCGGGCACGCGCAGGTAGCGCCCCAACACTTGCGCCCCAACGCCTGCCACGGCAGTGACGGCCATTAGGGTAGTGAGATCCAGATCGACCGGTAGCTTCCAGGCAGTCATGACGGGCAGCAGTGCGGGGGGCTAACGCTCAACTTAAACGAGGGGAGGTCCCCGCGGCCACCCGGGCAGCGGGCGTAGGGGCTACCAGCTCACCTGCCCCGCCAGCTCGCGGGTCGTTGCCGGGCCGATCCCTGAGACCCGCTCCAAATCGGCCAGCGAGTCGAAGGGACGCTTTTGGCGGGCGGCGATGATCCGCTCGGCCAGCACCGGGCCGATGCCGGGTAGCGCGGCCAGCTCGGCTGGGGGGGCGCATTGAGGTTGACGGGCGCTCCAGACGCCGCCGGGCTGGCGGGAGTTTCGAGGCGATCCCAGCGCTGCCGCTGGGCCTGGATGCGATCGCCCACGCGGGCCGGCACGCCCAGCGCAGCCTGGGACCAGAGCCGCTCGAACGCGCGCTGGAAGTGGGCTGTTACCGTTGGGCTCTCGATGGCAATGACGGTTTCGTCGTTGCTGGCGTTCGCCGCAGCCGACCAGTTGTGCGAGCCGGTAAGGACCGTTCGGCCATCGAGAGTGGCGAATTTGTGGTGGAGCTTGTCGCCTGCGGGCAGCCTGGGGACGCCGACGGTCTCGATGGGATCCGACCAGGGGCGATTGCTAGCCTCGTAGCTGCAGTCAGTGGCGAGCGCCACGCCCAGCATGTCCAGCCCTTCGCTGTAGGGCCGAAAGGCAAAGCCCCGGTCGATGAGGGCGCGCACGCGCACGCCCTGCTGGTGCCGCTCGGCTAGGGTATTGGCCAGCCGCTGGGCCGAGAAGACAAACAGGGCCAGATCCGCCGAATGGGTCGCCGCTGCCAACCAGCGGCGGATGAAGCCGTTGCTACTGTTGGCCCAGGGGTCGCTGGGGGAGGTAGGCGAGAAACGCACGCTCACCCGAGCCTCGCCCACCTCGACCGTTGCCGGGGAGCGTGCCGGTTTCTGCAAGCCGAACTGACTGTCAGGCTGACCGCCGGGGCCATCGCCCCACATCAGCTCGAACTCGCGCTCGAAGCGCGCTGCCAGCGCTGGGCTTTGGATCGCCAGCAAATGGTTGGCATTGCCCCGGGTCTGAGGCGCGTCCCAATTGCCGTGAACGCCACTGAGGGTAAGGTTGGCCGAGGTCACCAGCGTGGTTTCGCCGTCAATGACGGCGAACTTGTGATGCATCAGCCCGCTACCGGCCGAGCCGTCGGCCGTGTCGTCGAGTATTGGCACGCCCGCTTGGTGCAGCATGGCAATGGCGTCCCGGCTGGCAACTTCAGCTGAGCTCAGGCGGCCGTTGCCGTCGCGATCGATAAACGCACGTCCCCGCTGGTAGCGCTCGCGGGATCGCTCGTCGAGCTGCGCAGTTTCGCTGGCCGTCAGGCTGCTCCAGGCTCGGCTGTAGGTATCGTCCACAATGACGCGCACCTGCACCCCAGCCTGGTGGCGCTCGATCAGCGCGCGCGTCACGCGGGGCAAGCGGAGCGCTTGCACGGCCACATCCACGCGGGACTGCGCCGAGGCGATGGCCTCAGTAACAGCCTGCTCCAAGTTGTCCCCTGCGCGGCGAATGTCGCGGTAGGGATCGCGGTAGTTGGCCCCTTGGGTGCGATTGCGGTTGAAATAGACCGCGATGCTCTAGCCTGAGGCAGCGGCGGCGGTCGCTCAGAGCCTGACTGCTTGGCGCTGCACCCGCCCAGCAGTGCCAGTAGCACGCCCAGTAGGGCCCAACGCCGCGGCTGCATGGTTTGCTCCTCAAAACCGGCACGCGATCGCGAGCGTTCCCCCATTGCGGCAATCTCAAAACAGGCGAAGCTGCTCGGGCGGTGCCTGGCAGCGCTCCCATGGCAGGGGCGGCACGGGCGCTCCCCAAGCTCCCAACGTGGTATGGAAGCGGCGGGCGTGATGCGGCGAGCGCGCTTCCACCGGACAGTGCATGAACCAATAAACGCGCGTGCCGGCTTGCAGCCAGTCCCGCAGGCGCTGCGCCCATTCGGCCCAAAAGGGTTGGTTGAGCGCCGGTTCGGGATGGCTGATGAAGCGCACCAGGCTAAACGGCGCCGTCACGCTAGGCTGCAGCGGCAGTTGCGGCTTGCGCCGCTCGGCCGCCACTTGCAGGTCGTCGGGACGCTGATAGATGGGCCGCGTATCCAGCAGGACGCGCCCCACGCCAGCCTGTTGCAGCAGCCCGTCCAAAGCACTGGCATGGGGCTCGACGAACCAATCCGGGTGGCGCACCTCAACCGCTAGCGGCACGTCCCGGCCGGGCAGCTGGGCCAGAAACGCTTCCAAATCGGCGCGCGCTTGCGGACTGTAGGCAGGCGGGAGTTGGGCAAAAGTTGGGCCCAGCCGATCGCCGAGGGCCTGCATGCGATCGATGAACTGCCGCGCCCGGTCCAACTGCGGCACCAACCGGCCCGCATGCGTGATGGCCTGCGGGAGCTTGGGACAGAATGCAAACCCTGGCGGCACCTCGCTCGCCCACCGCGCCAGGGTGCGCTGGCTGGGAACGGCATAGAAGGTACTGTTGCCCTCAACGGCGCTCAGGCGCTGGCCGTAGAGCCGCAAAAAATCGCTCGAGCGGCTGCCCGATGGGTATAACGCCCCCACCCATCCCTGGTAGCCCCAAAGGGCGCAGCCCAGATAAAAGCGCATGGGGCTGCTAGCCATGCCGCCTTATAGGCACCGGATTCACGCGCTGGTTCCGCCACCAGCGGATGGGGACGACCCGTTGCCCGTATTGCGCGCCATTTGGGCTGTATTGTCCGCAATGCGAAACGCCACCACCACCGTCTCGAGAACGACGCGCAGGATCAGGATGGAAATAATGAACGTAATGGGCGAGACGATTAGGGCCAATAGCCCGGACTGAAACTCGCTGACAAAGGCATTGATGATGTTGGCCAGCGCGGCCAGCGCCCCCACGACAATCCCCATCGAATAGACAATGCCCACCAGTCGCAGGGTGAGAAATTCGCTAAACGAGGGATCGAACAGGGACTTTAAAAAGTTAAGAACGACGTTGCGACTCGATTCCATGGCAGCAGCCCCACCAACTAACCTGGGGCAATCCTAACGGATCGTGCCTCGGCACCTCGAGCGCGGCCTATCGAATCGGGAGAGCGCGAGAGGGCTGTAGGACCCTACCCTCAGCGCTAGCGGGGTAGGGGGATATGGACCCTCTCGCTCTATGCTAGCTTTTTAGCATGGATTGATGCCTCCATGTTCGTTCTAGAAGCCAAGCTCTACGGCCGCCCCGGTCAGTACCGGGCCATCGATGAGGCCATCCGAACGGCCCAGTTCATCCGCAACAAGGCCCTGCGGTACTGGATGGATAATTGGGGCGTCCAGAAGCGCGACCTCAACAAGCTTTGTCGGACCTTGGCTCAGGAGCATGAGGTTGCCCGCCAGCTCGATGCTCAAGCCCGGCAGGGAGCAGCCGAACCGCCTGGGCTGCTATCTCGCGGTTCTACGACAACTGCCGCAAGCAGGTGCCAGGAGGATACCCGCAGTTCAAAAAGAACGGTTGCTCGGTCACATACAAATAGACCGGGTGGAAGCTCTCGGCCTGTCGCAAATACCTGACTCTGACCGATGGAAAGTACATCGGGCGCCTGAAGCTGCGCTCGGGCTACGACCTGCATCGGTACGACCCGAGCCAAATCAAGCAGGTGCGATTGCTCCGACGCGCCGACAGTTACTACGCGCAGTTTTGTGTGGATGCCGAGCGCCGTATCGAGCTTGAGCCAGCCCATCGCGAGCTGGGGTTGGATGTCGGGCTGGAACACTTCTACA
>PXQH01000067.1 GCA_003022125.1 Cyanobacteria bacterium QS_8_64_29
GGGGAGCCTTGTCCCGTTGACCGAGCCCGAGGTGCGACGCCTACTGCTGGCCATCGTGCTGCCCAAGTTGCAAAGTGCCGAGCAGGCGTTGCTTTGGTCGCACTGGCGTCGCCATTACCAAGCCGTCGCGCGACGCTGTCACTACCGAGCTAGACCGCCCGACTCCAAACCGCGACTGTAGTACTAGGGCGGCACGCGCCACGCCGCGATTGGCCAAAGCTGCCGCAAATTCGGGGTTCTGGCGCAAGGCGGCGTCAAAGTCTGAGAGCGCGCCTTGCAAGTTACCCAGCTGGGTGCGGGCATTGGCGCGGTTGAAATACGCCGAGGCATTGTCCGGATCGAGCTCGATGGCGCGGTCGTAGTCGCGCACGGCTGCGTCGTAGTTGCCGCGCAGCGTCCGGGCAATGCCGCGATTGAAATCTCGAATCCCCCTGCTGAGTTTTGGTGACGCCTTGCTCGAGCAGCGTTTGGGCCGACTCGCTGGGCTGTGCCCGAGCGCCCGCAGCGGGGAACGTTACAGCGCTGCCTAGCAGTATAAGCAGCGCGCAGGCCAGCGCCGTTAAGCGCGCGATCGCCGTCCGTTCCATGGCAGAGGCTGGTAGTATTACTACCTCTCCATCCTATTGGGGTGGCTCCTGGGTTGCTGCTGCCAGCCGGCTATTTAAAGTCAGTCAGCTCGTACTCGAGCGAGGCACGCTCGATGTTGCCATCATCGCGCCTGAGTGAGGGGTTGAGGCGCTGGAGCAGGCGGCGCTGCGAGGTGTTCCCCAGGCGGAACTGAATGGGGGACTCCCAGCGAAACTCAGAACCGCGAACGGCGCTCGAATTCGCCTTGGGCGCAAAGGTTTGGCCGTAATCGCCTGGGTTGGTCAAAGAACGGCTGCGAAGGGACTCGAGCGGGCGCGAGCAGGCGGCCCGTGCACCATTGTCACGGTCGCGGCTGCTAGCAGTAGCGCCAGGGGCCAGGTTTTGCATGGCTTCATAACGGATGAGGGCGAATCTGGCTCTTACTTCAAGCCTATTGCACGCGAGCGGCGGCTGGCCTCATCCGTGCAGCCGATCCCAATGCCCTCAGCGCTTAGCGCAAGCGGACGGGATCGGCCTCGACGGGCAGGCGAAACAGGCTGTAGGGACGCTCGCGCCGGTCCTCGCCCCGATGGAAATTGGGACTGCGCTGCAGCTGGTTGGCGGTGACGTAGAGGTAGCCATCGCCGGGTAGCGATAGGGTGTCGGGCCACAGCAGGCGCGGATCGTGAACGAGCGTTTCGAGTTGGCCGTCCGGGTGGCGGCGGTGAATGGCGTTGTGCTCGTAGTCAGTGGTGTAGATGCGGTTGCGGGCATCGGCCGCTAGGCCGTCCGAGGCGCCTTTCTCGCCATGGTCGATGACAGTGGGCGCTGCCGGCCGGTCCGGATCGGCCAGTACATCCGCGCTGACGCTATAGAGGCGGCGGCTCGAGAGCGGGCAGTAGTAGAGCCGCTGGCCGTCTGCTCCCAGGGCAATGCCGTCCGAGCCCACGGCAAACGGGCGCGTCTCGCCCTGCGGCGGTCGGCTCAGCAGCGGTTTGCCCTCGACCAACGGCAAAAAATCCGGCTCCGCTCGCGTGGAGGGATGGTCGTGGAGCTGGCGCCAGCTCTCGCCCGAGGCCAAATCGACAACAATAATGCCGTTGGGGCCGCTCAGCGAGGAGTCGGTAATGAAGGCCATGCCCGCCTCGCCGCGGCGCAGGTCAAAGCGGACGTCGTTGAGGTAGGTCATGGCTAGGGCCACCTCGCGCGGCAAGACAATTTTGCGCGCGATCGCGTCGCGCTCGAGATCGATGCCAACGAGCTTGGGGCCGCCGTACTCAGTGGGGCCGAACTCGATGCTGCCGGTATCCAACACCCACAACCGATTGGCAGGACCGACGACCACGCTCTGCACCGAGACGAACGAGCTGGCGAGATCGTCGAAATCGGGTTGGTTGATGGCCGCATTGGGATAGGGCACCAGTTCGCCGTCCCGAATTTCGGCAACGGTTGCTTCGACCCCATCGCCCCAACGCGGGAAGTTGGTAAAAATGCGGCCGCCTTGCGAGACCGTTACCCCGGTGGGCATGGCCCCTTCGTAGCGAAAGACCGACTCCAGCTCGCCGACGTAGCGCTCGCTGGGCAGTGCATTGGCTGCTGCCGGCGGAGTCGGCGCCAGGCCCCAGGCCAGCGCAATGGCAGCAGCCACAAGCGGTAACAGCACTCGCATGGCTCAAGCACGACTGAGTTGGGTGTGCCGCTCAACTTAGCACGCGAGTGGCAATGGCGCTGCCAGGAGTCCTGCATCGCTACGATCGCGACAGTCCGCGTCGTTTGGGTTGATTATGGTCTTGCAACCGCAGCAGCGCCAAAAGATCGATACGGCCGATGATGCCCTGTTTTACAGCGCGCCGCGCTTGGTCACCCATGCAGATGACGGTTTTCTGGAGCAGCTCACCCAGCTCTATCGGGAGCGCCTGCCGCCCGACGGGCGCATTCTGGATCTGATGGGCAGCTGGGTCTCGCACCTGCCCGAGGAGATGGCCTTTGCGCACGTGGAAGGGCACGGCATGAACGAAGCCGAGCTCGCGCGCAACCCGCGCTTGGATCGCTACTTCATCCAAGATTTGAATGCCAACCCCGAGCTGCCGCTAGCGGATGCCAGCTTCGATGCCGTTCTCATTGCCGCCTCCATCCAGTACTTGCAGTACCCGGAGGCCGTTTTTGCCGAGATCCGCCGCGTCCTGCAACCGGGTGGCGCGGCCATTGTTAGTTTCTCCAACCGCATGTTCTACCAAAAGGCGATCGCGGCGTGGCGCGATGCCACGGATGCCGAGCGCATCGAGCTGGTCAAGCGCTACTTCCGCGCGACTGGCGGTTTTACCGAACCGGAGGCGATCGCGCGTCAGTCCCAGGTGCCGGCGGTCCTACAACTGTTGGGTGTGGGGGGCGGCGACCCGTTCTATGCCGTGTTGGCCGAGCGCGCTGCCTGAGCCGTTGACCGGCACTCGCTCAAGAGATTTAGGAACGTGACGGCTCCTCCATCCACTGGCGCGAGCCGAAGGACTGGCAGGCGCGGCTTGCAACTTGCGCGGCTGCCGTTAGGGCACTGGGAAAGTCTCGCTCGAGGGCGTGGTGACAGAATGCGCCGTGCAGGATATCGCCGGCTGCGGCCGTATCGAGGGATTCGACAGTGGGGACCGGGATTTGGCCCTCGCCGTCCGGGCTAAGGTACGGGATGGGTCCCTCGCCCTGGGTGATGGCCGCATGCGGGATGCCGCAGTCGGCCAAGTAGGCAAACGTATCGGCTTGGGTCTGGCAGCCAGGCGGATAAAAGTCGGCCGAGCAGATGGCGTAGGTCACGTAAGGCAAAACGCGCTCGAACCCCGGCTTCCAACTGCCGCCGTCGATGGCAACCGGGATGCTGCGAGCGCTGGCTTGCTTAGCGAGGGCCTCGCTGGCTGCCATCTGGTGGCCGTCAAGCAGCGTGATCGCGACGTTGTCGAGGTAGCCTTCGAGGGCAGAAGCCCCCTCGGGCTGCACGGCCGGGGCTTTGAGGGAGATGACCGTACGCTCGCCGCTAGCGCGATCCACCAAAATGGAGGAAACCGGCGGTGGGGCGCTCCGCTCGGGATCCAAATCGCGCAGCGCGACGCCGTAGTGCGCCAAATCGGCCCGGATGAGCTCGCCGCTGGGGTGCTGGCCCACGGTCCCCAGCAGCGCCGCTGCGTTCCCCAGATAGCTAAAGGTGACAGCGGCATTGGTCGCCGGACCGCCGGCCGCCAGCGTCCAATCGGCCGCTGCGATTTTCTCGTTGGGTTGGGGCAAGTGATCGCAAAGGTAGATCCAATCCAGCGTTACCATCCCGACGAACAGCCCCTTGGCCATCACCGCACCGCATCCGCGTTCTGCGCTCTCAGCATGCCATCCGCGCCCAGCGACGACCCAGCGGCCGGACCGCTGTACCTGGTGGCAACGCCCATCGGCAACCGGGACGACATTACCCTGCGCGCGCTCAAAACGCTGCAGTCGGCGGATGTCATTGCCGCCGAAGATACGCGCCGCACGGGACAGCTGCTGCAGTATTTTGAAATTGCAACGCCGCAGCTAAGCTACTACCAGCACAACTGCCGGCAGCGCCAACCCATGCTGCTGGCGCGCTTGCAGCGCGGCGAGGCAGTGGCCTTAGTTAGCGATGCCGGCCTGCCCGGCATTTCAGATCCCGGGCGCGAGCTGGTGCGCGCGTGCTGCCATGCCGGCATCCCCGTGGTGCCCATCCCCGGCGCAACGGCAGTGACGGCTGCGCTGGTGGCCTCCGGGCTGCCCACCGAGCGGTTCGCCTTTGAAGGGTTTTTGCCTACCAAACACCAGGCGCGCCAGCAGCGGCTGCAAGCCCTCAAAACCGAAACGCGCACCATCGTGTGTTACGAAGCGCCCCACCGCCTGCAGCGCACCCTGCGCGATCTGGCCGCAGCGCTGGGGTGCAATCGCCCAATCGCCGTGGCGCGCGAGCTCACCAAGCGGCACGAAACGTGGCTGCGCCTGACCTTGGGCGAGGCGATCACGCACTACGCCCAAGGCACGCCCAAAGGGGAGCTAACGCTGGTGGTAGCCGGTACCGACGAAGGTGACGCGATGGCGCTATCCGAGCGCGAGCTCAAAGCGGAGCTGCAGCAGCTCATGCGCCAGGGCCTGACGCGCTCGCAGGCCAGCCGCCAGTTGGCCCAAGCAACGGCGCGCTCGCGCCGCGAGCTCTACCAACTCACCCTCGAGGATGCTGAGCAGCCGCCCCAGCCATGACCGTCCGCGCGTTCTATCGGGCGGCCAGCATCGAAGGCGCCCAGCCGCCCCACAACACGCTCACCCTCAAGGTGTACTATCCCGCACTCGATCGCCAAGGGCGCAATCCCAACGAGATGGTGCCTGCCGATGCCGCACAGGCCCCTCTCCCAGTGGCAATCTTTCTACCCGGCTTCCACTGCCACCTAGAGGCCTATCAATGGTTGCTGGTGCGCCTCGTCGAGCGCGGTTTTGTCGGCATTGCCTACCACTGGCTCGCGCCCGCAGGGCTAACCCCAGGCATCGACGCCGCACGCTGGATGCCGGATGCCTACGGGACGGCGCCAACGGCCCTGGCACTGCCAACGCTGTTGGACGAGCTCGAGCGGCTGCAAGCAGACAGCATTCTGGCAGGACTGCTGGACTTGCAAACCGTCGTGCTGGGCGGCCACTCGGCAGGGGGCCGTTTGGCGCTCGAGAACGCCACGCCGCAGTTTTTCCCGCAAGTGCGGGCTGCCTTTGCCTACGCCGCATATACAGGCGTTCCTACTGCCTTCGGTTATGCGCCTGCAACGGTGCTGCCGGTCTCTGGCGCCGTTCTCATCTTGATGCTGAACGGAACGCAAGATGGCATCATCGCCCGCGCTAGCAGCCAGTACGGCCTCGCCGAACCCGATCCGCTCGCCATGGCGCGCCGAACGTTTTGGCACGGCATCCAGTACGGCAACGGCGACAAGTATTGGGGACTGCTGGATGGGGGGAACCATTTTGTCCTCACCGATCCGGCCGATGCCACGCTGGGCACGCTGTCACTGGATTGGCCTGCGACGCAGTCGCCCCAGCGCCTGCGCGACGCGGCCGGCCGGGCAATTGGCGCTTTTCTGGATGCGCACCTCCGCGCGCGAGCGGGAAGCCCTGCAGCGCTGCAGCAGGCGCTGGACGCATCCCAGGCGCCGATTGCTGCCCTGGAGCAGCGCTAGGGATGCTCGCTAGCATGCCAGTAGTTCGCCCGCGATCGCGGTACTACCGACAGCGCGCCAGGCATGGACGCCCCCTACGATGTCGCCATTATTGGGGCCGGTCCGGTGGGCCTAGCAACGGCCATTGGACTGCGCGAGCGCGGCATCACCAACCTGACCGTGCTGGAGCAAGCGCGGGCTTTCCGCAAGGCCGGCCAGATTGTAGATTTGCTCCCCAACGGCCTCAAAGCGCTCCACTACCTGAGCCCGCAAGCTTATCGGGCTGTCCGCAACCGCCGCTTGCAGGGCCCCAGTGCCCAGCGCTGGCTGCGCAAGGATCCGAGCGGGGGCGATATCGATGCGTTTTCGCTCGATGACGCTGCTTGGGAACAGGCCTACGGGACCGGTTGGGCCCCCCTGTACTGGTACGTTCTGCAGCAAGCCCTGCGGGACTGCTTGCCGCCCGATACCATCCGGCTCGACCGCCGCTGCATTGACGTGACCGAGGAGCCGACGAGCGAGTGCGTGCGCGTGGACTGCCTCTCGCGCTTGGGGGAGATGCCCAATCCCTACGCCCACTGGGAATCGGGTACGGCGGCCGACCGCACCACCTCTGACTCCGCTCAGTTGGGAACGCCAGTGCCGCCCGTACGCGCCCGGCTCGTGCTGGCTGCCGACGGCATCAACTCCATGGCGCGCCGTGCGCTCTACCGGGCAACGCCCTATCAAGCCTATGCCTGTCCCGAGTATTCCGGTTTTGCTGCCATCGGCTGCCTGGATGCAGGCGAGGTGCCCGCCGATCTGAGCGCCGAGCTCGATCGCCGCTACAACCTCGACGGCAACGTGCTCGCGCTGGCCCACCCACAGGCCACCGCAACCCCCACCCAGTCCAAGACGGCGCACCTGTTCGCCTTTCGCCGCCCCAACGGGCACTTGGGCTTCATGCTGCATGCTCCCCTACCGCTGGCATCCGTGCAGGCCAGCAATGGCGAAGGTGCGATCGCGCTCGCAACCGAAGCCCTGGCCCGAGCCGAGTTTCCCAAGTTGGTGCAGCGGCTCGTGCAGCTGGCGCCACCCGGCGAGCTCATCAAACGTCCTTACTACATCCATTCCGCCCGCCAGGCCGACAGCGGCACTGAACCGCCTTGGCAGTGGGGACGCATCGCACTGCTGGGCGATGCGGCGCACGGCATGCCGCCGTTTTTAGCCTAAGGGGGCAATCAAGGCTTGGAAGATGCAGCCGCGATAGTGGCGGTCGTCGCTCCTCTGCTTGCCCAGTCCCACCAACCGGATCGGGCCACCCTTGAAGCCGCCTTCCAGCGCTACGAGCGGTACCGCCGGCCCTGGGTCATTGAGGTGCAGCGCGCCATCGCCCAAACCCTGTCGTTTGAGTCTCAACCAGCGCGCCGGACTCGCTTTCAAAAGCTCTTTGGCCGTAATATCGAGCAGGAACTGACGGCTGCGCTTGGCTAGCGGGGCAGCCTTACTCTGGCTCTGGCAGGATGAACCGATCAAGTCAGGACAATGGCAGACTTAAACGATGGATTAATTATTTAAAATTTGAGCGAAAAAGTCCACACTAGCAGTCAGTAGTGCTCTGTTAGGCACAGACTTTTGTTGCAACTCAGCTTGTCGCAATAGCCTCTAAATAAGGCTGAATGTATTGCCGTCCTTTCTCAATATAGTGAGGAGAAAATAGGTATTGATAATCCCGATTCACTAAGTTGAGGGCATTTTCTATTCGTTGATGCCCATAAACAATAAACTGTGCTACTGAGGAAGCATAGTATTGCCGTTTTGACTCTCTAATATTGCTTTTGAAGGCAGATTTGTAAAGCGAACGACCTGCTTCAATAAAGGATTTTTGTTCGCCATCAAACTCGATTTTTCCTTCGCTCGGGAAGTAGAGCTCTGCGCGCTTGATGAACCCCATTACTAGATTCATGCATTCACGGGTTCGTTCGGCAGAGAGGCGGTTTTCTTTGCCGAGCCGAAACCCCCATTGAGTGCAACCATTGACAACCTCTAATACCCGTAGCTTGGCAAACTTGTTTAGAGCCTCATCCGAAAATTGCTCGAGTCGTTCAATATTGTCTTCTATCAACTTCTTGAATCCTTCATAATCTTCCTCGAAAAACTCTTTTAGCTCCTCAACTTCCGCCAGCTTTTCCCAATCAACCGTTCGCTGTTTTTGCATCAGTCTGCTCCTAAATCTCGATCCGAATTGTATCGAGCTGCCGTCTGTGGCGCTGCGCGCGCGCCCAGCCGTCAGTGTTTTGCAAAACTGGAGCGAACGGGGGCATGACCGACTCCCGGTGCTTGCCGGGCGAGAAAGTCCGCCAACCAATGCTTGAGGCGATAGGTGGCGCGGCAGTCGTCCTCGTTGTAGCGTTGGATGGCCTCCAGCAGGCGCCGATCGCCGCCGCTCAGCCAGCGATCGTACCAACAGATCGACCGATCGCCGCTGCCCTCGGGGTCGCGCCAGCGAAAGCCCAGCCACTGCGCGATCGCCTTGAGCGAGTAGCGCTCGACCGGAAGCGTAGCCGCGCCCGCCACCAGCCGGTGCAGATCCACCATGCGCGCCAACAGCGAGTCCAGTTGCCCCCGGGGCGTGGCGTAGCGTTGGGCCAGGCGCCGGCAGGCCTCTGGTTCGTATTCGGAGTAATGGAAAATGGGCGCGTCCGGGTACTGCCCGATGTAGGCCAGAAACTGATGCCAAGCCTGGCCTTCCTGCTCGGGACGCTCGGCGACAAAGGTGCGGAACTGCTCGGTCCCCGTGGCGCGATCGACGCGCAGCACGCCGAATAAATAGTCGAGGCCGCGCTTGGGCTCGGCCTCAATGTCAAAGCACAGCTCGGTTGCAGCGGTGGGAAGCTCGCGCGCCACCCTTTTGGCGCTCGCTTTGGGCAGGGCACAATCGCGCAAGTGCGCGCGGGCCTGCTGCTGCAGCTGGGCTGCGCGATCGCGGCCCAGGACCGCCGCCAGCTCGCCCAGCGGCGCTGCCGTTAGGCCCTCCGGGGTGGTGATGTTGCGGGCGTGCAGGAGGGCGTAGCGCGCTGGGGTGACACCTGGCAGCAGCGATAGGTGCCGTTGCGCGCGCGCCACGCCATGGCAAAAGCCGTACCAGTGGCACAAATCGCAGCGCTGGCGGGCGATAAACACCTCCGGTTCCTGCCCCGAGCGCAGCATCTGCCGGCATTGCTCGAGCAGCGCCTGCATGCGCGGCACCCACTCCGCCAGATCCACCGTGCGCTGCTTCTGCTGGCGCAGGATCAGGCGCGCTCGGGCCGGCCAGCTCCCCTGGACCGCCGTCAGCACCAAAGCCTGAAACGCCGCTACGACGCGGTACTCGGGCTTGGACCGCTGGCCGAAGCGCACATCGACTGGCTCGTAGGCCCAATCGCCCCAGGCGCTGGGGCCTGAGGTTTTGACCAGCAGGGTGGGCGTACTGACCCAAACGGGATCGCCGGGGTCGGGCTCACCCGCCAGCGCCCAGGGCGACAGCACGCCTCGATGGATCCGGGCAACGCCCTGGCGCATGAGCGCCTGGGTCTCGCGCGCCTGGCTTGGCCAATCCGATGCTTGGGGTTGGTGGCAATCCAGGCCGGCGAGCGCTGCTGCAACGTTTTGCTGGCTGTCCCGGCGCAGCTTTTGCAAAAACTCTCGTTCCGGGTCGCGCTGCTGCGGGTCACCGTGAGCATCCAGGTACGGGCGGCGCGCGCAGCGCTGGTAGTGCAGCAGTACTTCGTCGGTGAGCAGCACGGCGGACCGGCGGCGGACCGGTTCGGCGGCAGCCATTGGCAGTTCAGGCCGCGCCCGCAATAGAATGCATGGGCACGCTGCAACCCCTTCATGACCAGTACTAGCCCGAGCGTAGCGCGCCTGGAACAGCACCGGCAGCAGTTCCCGGGGCTGCAGGCCAAAGCGTACTTTAACTTTGGGGCCCAGGGGGTGCTGCCGCAGGGCGCCTTGGAGGCCATCCAGCAAACCTATGCCGAGATCGAGTGGCAGGGCCCGTTTGGCGGGCAGGTCAATGCCTGGCTGGCGGACGAAACCGAGCGCACCCGCGCCGCGATCGCCGCCGAGCTGGGGGCGACCCCCGAGACCATCGCCCTAACCGAAAACGTCACCGCCGGGTGCAACATTGCGCTTTGGGGCCTGGCGTGGCAGGCCGGCGATCACCTGCTGCTGACCGATTGCGAGCATCCTGGCATCATTGCAGCGGCCCGCGAGATTGCGCGCCGCTTTGGGGTCAAAATCGACACCTGCCCCATTGCCGAGACCCTCAACGGTGGCGATCCGGTAGCCGCCATTGAGCAGGCCCTACAGCCCCGAACGCGCCTGGTCGTCCTGTCGCACCTGCTGTGGAACACCGGGCAACTGCTGCCGCTGCGCGACATTGCAACGGCGTGCCACGCCCAGGGCACCCGCGTGTTGGTGGATGCAGCCCAGTCAGCCGGCTCGCTACCGCTGGATCTGACCGATCTGGGAGCCGATTTCTACGCCTTTACCGGGCACAAATGGTTCTGCGGCCCGGCCGGGGTGGGCGGGCTCTACGTCCGGCCCGAGGCTTTCGAGGCACTCCAGCCCACGTTTGTTGGCTGGCGCGGGATTGAGCTGGACCGGCGCGGCCAACCGCAGGACTGGCAGCCCGATGCACGGCGCTTTGAGGTGGCCACCTCGGCTTACCCGCAGTACGTGGGCCTGCGCCACGCGATCGCGACCCACCGCGCCTGGGGCACGGCCCAGCAGCGCTACGCGCAAATCGGCCAGGGGAGCGCCTACCTGTGGGAGCAGCTGGCGCGGCTCGAGGGTGTGCGCTGCTTGCGCTCGGCGCCGCCTGAGGCAGGGCTAGTGTCGTTTCAACTGGCGGGGCAGGCCCACCAACCGATGGTCGATGCCCTGGAGCAGCAGGGCTTTTTGCTGCGCACGCTCAAGGATCCGCCCTGCATCCGCGCCTGCGTCCACTACCTGACGCTGCCGGCCGAGCTGGATCGCCTGGTTGCGGCGATCGCGCAGCAGCTGGCCGCTTAAAGTAAGGCGGCTACAATCGGGAGCGGATGGGCCCGGACCCGCTCGGCATGCCGCGCTCTAGCCTGTACGTCGCCATTACCAGCCACGGCTTCGGCCACGCCGTGCGCGCCTGCTCGGTCGTGGCGGCCATGCAGCAGCAGGATCCCGAGGTTTATCCCATCCTGGCCACCACCGTGCCGCGCTGGTTGCTCGCGGCTTATCTGCCGGGCGCGTTTCACCAGCGCGAGCGCGCCCTGGATGTGGGGGCGGTGCAATCGGACAGCATGACCCTTGATCGGGCCGCCACCTTGGCGCAGTGGCAGCAGCTGGAGCGCGAGTGGGCGGCAATAGTGGCCGAGGAAGCCGCTTTCGCGCGCGAGCAGGGCGCCTCGCTAGTGCTGGGCGACATTCCGCCGCTGGCGGTCCCCATTGCCGAGGCCGCCGGCGTGCCAGCCTGGCTGATGAGCAACTTTGGCTGGGACTACATCTACCGGCCGTGGGGCGGCGAGTTTGCCCGAGTGGCCGACACCATTGCCGATTGCTACAGCCGCAGCGATCGCCTGTTCCGGCTGCCCATGCACGAGCCCATGGCGGCTTTCCCGGCCGTCACCGATGTGGGGTTGGTGGGGGGCAGCCCGCGCTTTGAGGCTAACCGCGTGCGGGCCGAGCTGGGCATTGAGACGCCCCCCGAGCGCACCGTATTGCTCACCTTTGGCGGGTTGGGGTTGCAGCAGTTGCCCTACGCCAACTTGCGGCGCTTCCCGGACTGGCAGTTCATCACCTTCGACCGCGAGGCACCGCCGCTGCCCAACCTCATGCCGGTTACCGATGCCCCCTACCGCCCGGTCGATCTCATGCCGCTCTGCGGGCGCGTTATCTCCAAGCCGGGCTACAGCACCTTTGCCGAGGCTCTGCGCGTGGGGGTTCCCATCGCCTCGCTCACCCGCGAGGACTTTGCCGAGGGGCCCCTGCTCGTTGAGGGCCTGCGCGATTATGCCTGGCACCAGATCCTGACCCCTGCCGAGTTCCTGCAGGGGGACTGGTCGTTTTTGCACGACTCTCCCCAGCCGCCGCGCCGGGCGCACGCCCTAGCCACAGACGGCACCGAGACCATCGCGCAAGCGGTGATCGCGCACTGCCGGGCCGCGGCTTGAGCTACCTGTCAGCCGGCTTGCTGCACGGCCGCCCGCAGGTCCCGGTGAACTGAGGCCGAGGCAGCCACCAAGACCCCGGGTAGTTGGAAGTTGGGATGGGCGTGCAGCGGCGGCAGGGGCGAACCGTCCAACAGCGTGGCGGTGCAGCCGGCCTCGCGCGCCAAAAAGGTCAGAGCTACCCCGTCAATGAAGTTGGCAGCCGGCAGGACCGCCCCAGCCAGCTCGCCGCTCAGGATGCCGTTGAAGTTAGGAATTTGCACTTGGGACGAGTAGGACGTTGCAACGTCAATCAGCCGGTACTTGGCCTGCAGGGCCGGTGCGAGCTTGCCCATCTCCCAACCCAGAAAGATGGCGGGCTCCGGGCGATCGCATGGGAGGGGATGGCAGGACGCCAAGTCCGCATCGAGACTGCCCCAGAAGGCGCTTTCCCCGCGCAGCGCGTAGTAGTAGCAGTTGCGCGCTGGCGAGACGGCCAGAGCAGCTTCGCAGTCGTCCCAGTTGAGGACGCTCAGCACGATCTGATAGTTGGCGTGGCCGTCGATATAAAACTGGGTGCCATCGATGGGGTCGAGCGTGACGAGGGGATCGCCTGCCGGGCCCAGATCGGGGGCGCGGAAGTAGGACGTGTTGTAGGAGCGATCGCGCTCCTCACCGTAGAAGCGCAGCTGCGGGAAAGTCGCCAATAGCGTGACTTCCACCAGGTTTTGCACGGCTAAATCGGCATCCGTTAGCGCGGCGGCAAACCAATTGCTGCCGGCTTCTTTGGCCGGGAGCGTGCGAATCTGGGGCTGCAGTTGCCGGGCGTAAGCCGCTGCCACCCGCAGCTGCGGTAGGAGCGCGGCCAGGATTTGGCGCGGAGTAGGCATGGTATAGAAAAATGCCTGATTCGTGAACGGAGAGTGCATTCATACTTAAACGCCTAAATTTTCCTTTTCGAGGGATTTTTGGAGACTTGCATCGCTGGCAACTAACGTTCACGTATGGTCTACGACTGCTATAGATGGCAACTTTCAGCGAAGTAGATGTGTGTGCAGTTTAATGCTCCTGATTTGCTGGAGTATAACTACAAAACGTAATTAGAGTGGCAGCTACACCAATAACTGAATAGCGTCACTTATTATTCCAAAAGCGATATAGTTAACACTCAAATTCCCGCGTATTCTACTTCGGGTTGCCAAAAGAAATGGCTCAACTTCTCCGGCCACTACTGGAGT
>PXQH01000068.1 GCA_003022125.1 Cyanobacteria bacterium QS_8_64_29
CGAGCGGCAAACGTCGAGCATCCGCTCGATGGCTGCTACTTGCGCGGCCGTTGGAACGAGCTTGTACTGGTACGTCAGCGTCAGCACACCCCCACTCTAACACTATCTACATAATTAGCTCAACTTTGTAGAAATTCGGGGGTGCGAGAGGGTCCATGTATCCCTTCCCTTGAGGGAAGGGCTCTATAGCCCTTTCGCGCTCTCCCGAAGCGGTAGTGCCGTTTCGTTACGATTGGGGTAGTTCCCCGTTGGGTTTGGAGCCATGGCATCCCAGCAAAAGCGCGATTTGGATCGGCGACTCCAAGAGCTCGAGCGCGAAGTCAACCAGACCGTTTCGAGCGCAACCCATAAGGTCCGAGAAGCCGAGCCGCTGCAGCGAGCGGCAAGCAATGCCCGCTCGGGGATGGTTCTGCGCGCTCGGGACTGGTTCGAGCAACTTCCCCAACTGGGCAAAATCGCCGTTATTGCCGGCGGCGCCATCATCGGCTTTTCGCTGCTCAAAACCGTTTTGCAGCTGGTGAGCTCGCTGCTGACGCTGGCGCTGGTTGCCGGGGCGCTCTACGTTGGGTACCGGCTGTTTTTAGCGCCCGAGCGCACTGACTGAGCGAGTGCGCTGTGGCCGATCGGCTGGCGGAAGGCCGTAGTGCCGGGCGGCCTGCGTGGCCGTCAGCTTGAGCAGCTGCGAATCGCCCAGCGCTAGCGTGCTAGCAGGCATTTGAGAGGATTGCCCGCTGGCGTGCAATAGCTCGCCCCCCACCACTTGGGCCAGCGGTGGAGGAACGGCGTTGCCAATCTGGCGAAAGCCATGCCACTTGGTGGCATGCACTCGGAACCAATCGGGGAACCCATGCAACCGTGCCGCCTCGCGGTTGGTAATGCAGCGCGGCGTATAGGGGTGGATGGGGCGGGGTGAGGTATGGGCCCCGCGGTTGCTTGCGGTCCCAGCGCGCAGCGTGTTGCAAACGGCGTTGGGGTCGAGCTTGAGAAAGCGGCTGATGCGCTCGATTTGCCCAAATGGGGTAGCTGCAAAGCGTTTCCGCGATCGCTGCGCGTGCGCCGTGCGGCGGCTTGCGGTTAGCAAGTTGGGGGTGTAGTTGCGCCGATAGCCGCAGGCTTGGCCCTGCCCTCGAAGCGCGCGCGCATAGGCAGAGGGCGGCCCGAGCTGGGCCTCAACCCAGTCGCGCTCGAGGAGCTCGGGAAAGCGCTCGACCTCGGGTAAATCCCCAATCGCATCCTGTACGGTTGGAGGTGCCCCAGCTGCTGCAGGGAGGGCCGGACACACCCGGTCGCGGCGCGCGCCCAGCAAGAACAGGCGCTTGCGGTCTTGGGGAAGGCCATAGTTGCAGGCGTTGAAGATCCCGGCCGTTGGCGTGTAGCCATGGGCGGCAAACTCGACCAGCAGCTCGTCCAAAAACTGCTGGTGCTTGCCGCGCGCCAAGCCGGGCACGTTTTCAAAGGCAAAGTAGGCCGGTTGCAGCTCGACCACCAAGCGAACGAAGTGGCGAACGAGCGCGTTGCGCGGGTCGTCGAGGGCACGCTTGCCCATGGGCGAAAAGCCTTGGCAGGGCGCTCCGCCAAAAACAGCCTCGATCTCGCGATCGCCGATTCCGGTGCGGGCACGGATGGCGGCGCCGCTCAAGCGGGCAACGTCGCTGCAGATGGTTGGGCAGTCGGGAAAGTTAAACGCGTGCGTGGCGCAGTGGATGGGGTCGGAATCGATGGCAGCCACCACATCGAACCCGGCCTGCTCAAAGCCCAGGCTCATTCCCCCAGCCCCGGCAAACAAGTCGATGCCCAAAGGCCGATTGCGCTGCTCGCTCATGGCACCTGCAGCCAAGCCGCTCTGGATCCTAGCGCGAGCCGCGCTAGCATCGAACGCGCCGCCCGCCTCGCGCCCAGGTGACTGCAAGCCCTCGCCTCAACCCCCTACGGTCGCTCCGACGCGCCGCAGTCAATCGCCCGCGTTTGCTGCCCATCGGTACAGCATTGCTCGGTGGCGGTCTAATGGGCCTGGCCGCTGGCGAGGCCTTTGGGTTGGCCTGGGTGGCGCTCGTCCCGCTCTGGATGGGGGTACGGCAAGCCCAACCGCGCTACCTGCTCGCCGCGATCGCGTGGGGACTGGCCTATTACGGCATCTCGCTATTTTGGTTGACCGGCCTCCATCCCATGACCTGGATGGGGGTTCCCTGGCTGGCCAGCGTGGCGATCGCAGCATTTTGCTGGATTGCGGTCACGCTCTGGGGCACTGCCTACGTCGCGGCCTGGGCAGCCGGCATGGCCTGGCTGAGCCGGCGCCTGGGCGCCGGACATGCGCCTACCTTTGTCCTGGCTGGGACGGCAGGCTGGTGCGCCTTGGAGCTGCTGCGGAGCGCCACACCGCTGCACTGGAGCTATCTGGGGCTGACGCAAAGCCCCCACAATTTGGCCGTACTGCAACTGGCCCAGCTCGCCGGGCCAACAGCCGTCACGGCGGTGTTGGTTGCCACCAACGGCTTGCTAGCCGAGGCCATCCTGGCTCGCTGGGGGCCGCGCTCGCCCGGCCCGATCCCGCTGGCAGGGGCTGCCCTGGCCGTGCTGTTGGGGGGGCACGGCTTGGGATGGGGGATGCTGGCGCGCCCGCTGGCATCCGCGCAAGCCGAGCCGTTGCAAGTGGGCATCGTTCAGGGCAACGTGCCCAACGAGATCAAGCTCAAGGGCCGCGGTCGGCGCCAAGCGATCGCGCGCTACACCCGCGGCTACCGGCAACTAACGGCAGCTGGCGCTGATGCCGTTCTTACCCCCGAGACGGCCCTGCCGTTGGCATGGCCGCAATACGCCCGCCGCCGCGAGCAGTTTTATCGGGCTGTGGTGGCAGCCGAGGTGCCTGCCTGGCTGGGAGCATTCGGCGCCGAAGGGCAAACCAACAGCCTGTTTGCCCTCACCGGCGAGGGCCAAACCCGCGATCGCTACGATAAAGCCCATCTCGTCCCGCTGGGCGAGTACGTTCCCCTCGAAGGGATTCTGGGCGGTGCGGTCGATCGGCTCTCGCCGCTGGAGTCCCGCTTGGCCGCTGGCGAGCTGGGTCAAACCTTTGAGACCGCTTGGGGGCCAGCCATTGCCGGCATCTGCTACGAATCGGCATTCGCGCATCACTTCCGCCAGCAAGCGGCGCGCGGCGGACGGTTCATCCTCAGCGCCTCCAATGACGCCCACTACAGCCGCGCCATGCCCGCCCAACATCACAACCAAGATGTCATGCGCGCCATCGAAACGGATCGCTGGGCCGTGCGAGCGACTAATACCGGGTACTCGGCGATCGTGGATCCGCGCGGCCGCACCCAGTGGATCTCGGGCTTTGAGACCTACGCCACTCACTTGGGCACAATTACTCCCCGCCAGACCCAAACGCCCTACGTGCGCTGGGGCAATTGGCTGACCTGGGGGCTAGTTGGGGCGGCGGCCGCGAGCTGGGGCTGGGCCGAATGGTGCCGCTAGGGCTTACGCCGCGGCGTGCGCGCGGTTCCAGGCGCCGCCCTCATCCAGCGCCAGCGCTTGGGCCTCGGCCGTGACCCCCTCGCGCTGCCAAGCTTGGGCGATAGCCGCAGCCACTGCTTCGGCCATGCCCGCATTGCTTAAGGCCACCAGCGCCGGCCCCGCACCGCTAATCGCTATCCCATGCGCGCCGGCCGCCAGCGCGGCCGCCCGGACAGGGGCATAGCCGCGAATCAGATCCTGCCGGTAGGGTTGGTGCAGCGCGTCAACCATGCCGGCCTGCACCCACGGGCCGTAGCCCAAGGCCAAGCCGCGCAACAGCAGGCCCAGCGCGCCCAGATTGGCGATTGCGGCTGCGCGCTCGACCCGCTCGGGCAACACGGCACGCGCCTGCTGGGTGGCCAGCTCGAAATTGGGAACGGCCACCACCGGGACAATGGCCGAGTGCCAGGGCAGCCGGCACCACTGCCAGCTGCCATCGGGCTGGGGGGCTGCCAGCTGGCACCCACCCAGTAGCGCCGGAACGACATTATCGGGATGGCCCTCTAGGGCAATGGCCAGTTCGGCGAGGGCTGCCGCATCCAGCGGATGGCCGGCCAGCTGGTTGCCGCCGACCAACCCGGCCACAATGGCGGTTGCCGAGCTCCCCAACCCGCGCGATAGCGGCACATCCAGCGTGATCGCGATCCGAATGCAAGGCGGCGTTCGGTCCAGGTGCTGGTAGAGGGCGCAAAAGGCGCGGTAGGCTAAGTTGCTGCTATCGGTGCTGACGCGATGCGCCCCGGCACCGGTGGCCGATACATCGACAGCCGGTGCTCCTGCTGCGCGCGGCTCGAATTGGAAGCGGTTGTAACGCGCTAGCGCCGCGCCCAAACAGTCGAAGCCCGGTCCCAGATTGGCTGTGGTGGCCGGAACGGTGACCATAACGGCGGCAGCCATGGCAGCAGCCCCTCACTCCGGGTTGGTGGTAGCGCCCCCGGTGTTGCTGGCCTGGCGCTTGACGCGGCGGATGGGGAAGTTGCCGATCAAGGCGGTCATGCCGTCGTCGGTATCGAGCGAAAATTCGGTTTCGTCGGGATCGATCTCGACGTAGCGGGCCAGCACGGCCACGATTTCCTGGCGCATGACCTCCAGCGACTCCGAGCTCAACCCCGCCCGATCTTGGGCGATGACGAGCTTGAGGCGCTCTTTGGCTTCGCCGCTACTGGGGCGATTGCGCTTGAATAGCTGCTCCAGGCGTTCCAGGACCATACCCCACTCCGTGCGCTTGCCAGGCTAGCCGGCGCTGGCTCAATCCTACCGGAACCAGTTTTTAATGCGCTCGATTAGGTTGTTTTGCGAGGCCATCAAATCGAGGACGCGGACCTGCTCGCCTTCGAGGCGCCGGGCAATGTTGATCATGGCCATGGCCGGCAGGGAGGGATCGGAGCCGCCGATGAGCGGCTCGCCGCGGTTGCTGGAGACAATGAGGCGCTCGTCATCGGGCACAATGCCCAGTAGCGGGATGGCCAGAATGTCCAGGATGTCGTTGACCCCCATCATCTCGTCAGCTTTGACCATCTGGGGCTTGACGCGGTTGACAATCAGCTGCGTCTGCTGAACTTCGTTGGACTCCAGCAAGCCGATCACCCGGTCGGCGTCGCGCACCGAGGCGACCTCTGGCGTGGCGATGACAATGGCCTCCTGGGCGGCCGCGATCGCGTTTTTAAAGCCCATCTCGATGCCGGCGGGGCTGTCGATGAGGATGTAGTCGTAGCTCTGGGCCAAATCGCCCACCAGCTGCCCGATCTGCTCGCTGGAGATGGCTTCTTTGTTGCGGTTTTGGGCGGCTGGCAGCAGGGCCAACCCCTCATAACGTTTGTCCTTGACCAGCGCCTGTTCCAAGCGGCACTCGCCGGCGAGCACATCCAGCGCCGTGTACACCACCCGATTCTCTAGCCCCAGCAACAAATCCATGTTGCGCAGGCCAAAGTCGGCGTCAATGAGGGCGACGCTGCGCCCCCGATACGCGAGTGCGGCCCCCAAGTTGGCCGAAATTGTGGTTTTGCCGACGCCGCCTTTGCCGGAAGTGATGACGATGGTGCGAGTCATGGTTGGGGGTGCGCTCGGCAGTTGCAGGGGCAGCAGGGTAGGCCGGTATCAGGGTCAGCCCGCGCCGTCGCTGTTGCCCTTGTTAAAGGCCAGCGCCGGCACCAGCCGAATGCCATCGGCTGCGACGTAGGCCACCTCCGCGCTGGGATGGGTAGGTTCGGTCTCGGGAGCGCGGGCGACGACATCGGCAATGCGGAGCTGGGTGGGCGCCATTTGCAACGCCAAAATCCGGCTGTTGCGATTGCCATCGACTCCGGCGTGGGCAATGCCGCGCAACCGGCCCCAGATGACAATATCACCGCTGGCGGTCACGCTCCCGCTGGGGTTGAGATCCCCCAAAATGACGACCGTGCCCTGGTGGCGGACTTCTACCCCCGAGCGAACGGTAGTTTGCAGGTAGAGCGGCTCGGCCTGCGGGGTAGCAACCTGCTCGGAATCCGATACGGCCGATGGGGCCTGCTGTTCCACCGAATAGCCCTCCGCTGCGGCCGCGACTGCGGTTTGGCGCCGGCTAGTGGCAACGCGCTCCAGCTGAAGGTCGACGGCAGCTAGGGCCTCGGCGATCGCCTGCAACTGCCGGGCATCGAGCAGCCGGTCGCGCGCGCTCAGCACTGCTTGAGCCTGGGGCGACCAAAAGCACTCGCTGCCATTGAGCCGGTGCGTCAGTTGCTGCCAGAGCTGGGGCCAATCTTGGGTGCTGGCCGCTTGGGGCAAGCTCAGCCGAACGCCGTTGCCTTCCCGCGCTAGCGCGACTTGCGGCGCAGCGGCCGTTATTGCTTGCGGATCCCAGTCAGCACTCATGCTTGCTCGCAGCGCCGTGCCGGCAGCCAGGCTGCCCGAATATTACCTTAGCTGGGGCCGGCAAGAGAGGGTAGGGCTCAACTTTTGCCGCTCAGGCGGCGGTAAGCTGTGACCAACCCGTCGCGATCGCCAACGTTGCCCGGAAACAAAACGACGGGCAAATTGGGGAATTGCGGGTGGGTTTCGGGGGCGCGCACCACCGAACAGCCGGGTAGGATTTGCCCCAACAGCCGGGCAGACTGCAAGTTGAGGCCCGTACTGAGGACATCGTTGGAGGTGATGCCGCCTTTGCTAATTAAAAAGCCAATCTCGGCCGGTAGCCCGCGGACGATATCCATCAGCAGCGAGGACACGGCAGTCCCGAACTCTAGCCGCTTTTGGTTGCTGGCAAAGGTTACCTCTTCCCGGCTAGTGTAGATCACCGGCGTTCGCCCGCCTTCGTGTGCATCGCTGACTTGTTGCAGCGTTCCCTCGCGCAAGGCCTCGTGGGCATCCGATTCGTCCCGCAAGCGCTTGACATCAACTTCGACGCTTGCCACATCCGGCTCGGCCAAAAGCTGCTCCAGCTGCTGGGTTGTCTTTTGCACGTGCGAGCCCACCAGCACCACGCCGGGCTGGGCCGTGGCGGCGTAAGCGGCCATGTTCTCAGCGGCGATGGGTTGCGGCCCCAACTGCGCCAGCGAGGTTAGCAAGCTCGCGGCGCTGCGGAACAAAAAGCGCTTGCCCTCGCCAGCCGCAGCCAGGATGTCGCTGGCCAAGTGATCGAGATCGGATTGGCGCTCGGCATCGACGGCCACGCAGCGATTGCCCGCCAGCTGCGTCAGGCGATCACGCACCCCCACTCGCACATCCGACAGCGTTAGCCGCTCTACCCGATCCGCCGGGATTTGCCCTCGCGTTTTTTCTTCCACGTAGGCGGGCAAGTAGCTGTGGCTGAAGCCAAAGACCGTATCGCGCGCGAATTCAGTTTCGTGGACGGGGGTCTCGACGCCATCGGCCATGAGATAGTGCACGCTATCGCGCGTGAAGCGGCCGCCCTCGAAAAAGGCCGGGATCATAAAGTGCGCGTCGAAGGGGCCCAGTTCCTCAGCAATGATGTCGGTCTCGAGCGGGTAGTGCCCGCGCAGGGTGGAGTCGGAGCGGCTGACGACCAAAAAATCGTCAACCCCCTCAGTTGCCAGCGCCTGTTTCAGGTTTTGGCACACCTCCCGCGTTCGCGCCTCCGCTTGCTCGGCAGAGAGCGCTCGCGTATTGGTCAGGACAAAAAAGATAGGCGCGTTATCGGCCAATCCAATGCGCAGGGTCTCAACGTCCCAGCGCATGAGCAACAGGCAGCTGTGAACGGTCTGGGAACCGGTGGGATCGTCGTCCAAAACCACGATCTGCGGTTGTGCCGGCATGGCGCTTGCCCCCACAGGCGTCGGAACTCAGGGCCGTTATTGTCCCATCTTGCAGGCGCCTGGGAAAACGTAGCGCCTCGGCCTAGGTCGCCTTGAGGCCGACAATGCGCTCGTAGGCAACCGCGAGGGTGCAAACCGACCAAGGAACGGTCGCTAGCAGCCCTACCCCCAGCAGCAAAGCACCAATGAAATTGACGGCTGCAATGGCCAGCGTGAACCCGAATAATCCAAACCAATTGCGGCTGATAATGCGGCGGCTCGTTTCCATGGCCGGCCAGAATTTGAGCCCGCGCTCGACCACCAGCGGCATGGCGAACAGGTAGGCAACAGAAAAATAAATGCCCGGTAGCACTAGCAGCACGAATCCAATGGCGGTCAGCACGCTAGGAAAGACGCTGACGTTAATCAGCGATGGGAGCCGCCGCCACCGAAAGCCGTCAAAAAACGCTTGAAACCCGGGAGACTGCCCTTGCAAGCGAGCAAATAGGAAGTAAAACCAGCCAGCGTTTAGGGGGCCGCCCACAATAACCCCCAGTATCGTACCGAGCCGGTTGCCCAGCGACCCCAAGCCGAACTGAACTGCAAACAGGACGAGCAAAAAGCCAAATAACAAACCGGCATTTTGCGTAAAAAGCGTCCAGCCGCGCTCGAAGTAGTCCCAAATGTCAACGCGGTAGTCCCTGTCAGTCAGCTCGCGCTCGTTAGGAGACTGCTCGTCGGAAGGACCGCTCACAACTGCCTGCCATCACTGCGGTGACCGCATCCTAGCAGCTACGTCCTAGCCCCAATGTAGCCAAATCCGGCCTTGCCTTCGGCCAGCGTGACGCCCTTGAGGCGGGCGCGCAATCGCTCGCGAAACGCGCGGTAGCGGGATTGCTCGTTGGCATACCACCAGCGGTAATATTGCTTGAGCGCGACACCCTCGCTGCGCGTTGAGGCCGCCAGCGTGCGTCCGTCGCTGGCGTGAAAGGGTTGCAGGACGACGCGATCGGCAACGGCCAAACGCTCGAGTAGCGCGGCTTCGTCTTGGGGGAAGGTAGGCAGCAGCGGCGTCATGGTAATGACAAAGCGCGCGCTGCCGGGTAGCTCGCGCTTGAGCCGGGCCACCGCTTGCAGACGGGCCTTAACGCTCGGCGATCGCGGCTCGAAATCGCGCCGCACGCGCTCGCTGCCGGTGGGCACGCTAAAGTCAATCTGCAGGCGCTGCAACTGGGCGAGCAGATCGTGATCGCGCACTAGTAGCGGGCTGCGCGTTTGCACCACCAGCGTGGGTTGGTAGCGCACCATGACCGCGAGCAACTGCCGGGTGAGCTGCCGCTGCGCCTCGATGGGCTGATAGGGATCCGTGGCGCTGCTCATGTAAATGTGGGGCGCCCGCTCGGGATGCTTGCGGGACCAGCGCGCCAGCGCCCGCTCGAGCAGCGCAGCTGTGTTGCGCTTGATGGCGACCCAATTGCCCCAATCTTGGCGCATGACCGGATTGGGGCTAAAGGCGGCGGCATAGCAGTAGCTGCAGCCGTACTGACAGCCTCGGTAGGGATTGAGCGTAAAGTCAAATGCCGCAATGAAGCCGCTAGCCGGAGTCAGGATCGAGCGCGCCTCCTGGGCGTAGGTTTTGGTGCCCCCAAAGCGTTCTTGCAACGGCACGGTGGGGTTACCGCGCGTATAGCCCTCGTATTGTGGTTGCGGCACGGGCGGCCTCCCTAGCGCGGCTGCTGCCAAGCGCGCGTCGCTTCCTCGAGCTGCTGCCAGTCCGCATCGGCCAGCTGCCAGCCCAGCGCGCCCGCGTTCTGGCGGGCCTGCTCGGCATTTTTGGCTCCGGGAATGGGGACCACGCCGCCTTGGGCCATGAGCCAGTTCAGCGCTACCTGGGCCGGCGTTTTGCCGTACTGCTGCCCCAGCTCGCGCAGCTGAGACAGTGCGGGCGCGATCGCCTGCAGGCCCTCCCGGCGAAAGCGCCGGTCGAAGCGGCGCGCATCCCGCAGCGGTTGCGGATCCGCCGGGTCGTATTTGCCCGCAAGCAGTCCCTGGGCCAGGGGGCTGTACGCCAGCAGCGTGATGCCCAGCTTCCGGGCGTGATCGCGGATGCCGTTGCGCTCGATTTGGCGCCGCAGCAGCGAGTAAGACACCTGATTGACCGCCAGCGGAACGCCGCGCTGAGCCAAGATCTGGTGGGCGCGCGCCATGCGCTCGGCCGAATAATTGCTCACGCCCACAGCCGCAATCCGCCCGCGCTGGACCTCATCGGCCAGGGCATTCAACAGCGTTTCCTGGCGCATGAAGAAGCTAAAGGGCCAGTGCACCTGGTAGAGCGCAATGCGATCGCGCTGCAGGCGCTCGAGGCTGTTGGTGACGGCGTCGTAGACGGCTTGGCGGCTCACGCGCCAGGGGTAGGGCGCGTATTTGGTCGCAATGGCAATGTCAGCGTTGCGTTGCCGTGCGAACTCGCCCAGCAGCGACTCTGAGGTGACTGGGCCGTAGACCTCGGCCGTATCGAAAAACGTGATGCCAGCTTCAACAGCGGCCTCGAATGCCCCCTGGACCTGCTCGGCGCCGTAGCGATTGCCGTAGTTCCAGTAGAGCTTGTCGCCCCACGACCAGGTCCCAATCCCTAAGGCCGTGACTTGGGGGCCTGCCGACCCTAGTGCAACGGTGGTGGCTTGCGTTGGGGAGGGGTTGGCACTCATGCGTAGCAGCTACCCGATATCGCTAGCCATAACGCGCTCGACGGCCCGAGACGCACTGGCGCGGAACTCGTCAACATCCACGCGCGCTAGCAAAACAACCGCCACCAGCATCCCAAAGATTTGAATCCCAAAGACGAAGCTGTAAGCCAGTTGTTCGCCGCCAAACAGCAAGCGCCCAACATCCAACAGGGTCCCGCCCAAAAACGTTGCCGACGCCTGACCCAGGGCCTGCGCCAGGCCCCACATGCCGGTAAAAATGCCAGCGGTCTCGGCAGTAGTCAGATCCAGCATCAGCCCCAGCGAGCCGCTGGTCGCTACCCCCAACCCCAACCCGAATATAAAGACCGCGCCTTTAAGCACTGCCGGCGCGCCGGCAAAACCAGAAGCGATTAACAAGGCAAAGCACCCAGTCAGCAGCAGGCACCCCAGTCGCGCCGTTCGTTGCTTGCCCAGCCGCGGCACGATCGCAAAACCGGTTAGCGTCAGGCTAATAATGCTGCCGACAGCATAAAAGATGTTGAGCCGCGTGCTCTGCGAGACGCTCATGCCAAAGACTTCGCCAGCATAGGGCTCTAGCACGGGCTGCTGCAGGAACAGCCCCACAATCAAAACCAGCAGATAGATAAAGAAAAACCCCGTCTGGCGGTTGGCGCGCAGGATGCGGATGGCATCCCGCAAGGTAACCTTGTTGCCGCGCTGGGCCAGGCGAGAGCGCTGCCAGTAGCGCGAGTACTTGCGCTCGATGCCCAACGTCCCCACAAACGTCATGGCAACGACCGCAGCCGGGACGATGGTAAAGAGTCGGTTGAGATAGGGCTGGAGGTTGGTATCGTTCATGCCCTCCAGCAGGCTGCTGCTAAAGCCGGCGCCCACCCCAATGCCAACTAGCAGCAGCGACCAGACAATGCCAATAACCTTGGAGCGCTCGCTCTCTTCAGTGACATCGACCAGCAGGGCAAAAAACGGCGTCGCCGTCGCGCTAATGCCCAGCCCGTAGAGGGCAAAGGTGAGCGCAAACAGCGCAATCCAAGCATAGGTGGGAAACGTCCACCCGGCACTCTCAACGCTGGCATTGAGCTGCAAGACCACTTGCAGGCCCACAAAGGCCAAAACGGCGAAAGCCAGCGCGCCGCCCCAAATGTAGCCCGTGCGGTTGTAGGGGCCAATGGCATAGGCATCCGAGAGCTGCCCGAACCACACCCGGGCTGGGGCCACGAACTGGTACATCGCCAGCGAACCGCCCACGATGGTCGCAGGGATGGCCAACTCGTCGATGGCAACGCGGTTGAGCACGCTCAAGGTGAGGATGGACATGATGCCCAATCCCATCTGCACCAATCCCAGGCGCACCATAGTCACGGGATTGATGTTGGGCGGCGACGTTGCGTTGGATGCCGATTCCTGCGCCATGCCCGGTGTCCTTGCCTCACTGTCGGCCCCGCCCGTCCAAGCTAACCCAAGCCCAGCATCCGTGCCGCGCGCCGGCGTCTGAGCTGGGACCCCTCACCACCGTGCTAGGTTTGGACCGCTTGAGGCCGCTGGCAATTCAAAAGACTACCCCCATGGATGCATTCTGGAACGGCGTGCTCGCGTTCGCGCGCACCACCACCGACCGGGTCGGCCGGCAGTTGCTGGCCGATTTCGGTACGGTGCAGGCCGCGCAAAAAACGGATGGCTCGCTGGTGACCCAGGCGGATCGGTGGGCGGACGAGCAACTGCAAGCTGCGATCGCGCAGCGCTTTCCCGATCACGGCATCCTGAGCGAGGAAGCGCAGCACACCTTCCCCAATCGGGATTGGTGCTGGGCGATCGATCCGGTGGATGGCACGACCAATTTCACGCGCGGCATCCCGATCTGGGGCATCTCGATGGGACTGCTCTATCGCGGCGTACCCGTGTTTGGCTTGGTGCACTTTCCCGGGTTGGGGCAAACCTTCCATGGCTTTTGGTACGGCGATTCGGGCCTGTCGGGGCCAACCGGTGCCTTCTGCAACGACCATCCCATTCGCACCAGCGCGGATGCCCCCAGCAGCAACCACTTGTTCAACCTGTGCGCTCGCAGCACGAGCCTGGCCGCGCAACCGTTCCCGTGCAAGCTGCGCATGGTAGGCGTTTGCACCTACAGCTTTTTGTTGGTCGCCACCGGGGCCGCTCTAGGGGCCGAAGAAGCGACTCCCAAGGTGTGGGATCTGGCAGCGGTCTGGCCCATCCTGCAAGCGGCTGGCGGGTCCTCCCTCCCGCTAACCCCCGAGGCGATTTTTCCGCTGGTGGTGGGTCAGGACTACGGCCAAACCTCCTATCCCAGCTTGGTCGTGGGCCGCGCCGATTTGGTGCCCGTCTTTCGGCCGCTGGTGGCTGAGATAGCTGATCGGGTGCTGGCAGCTCAGCAGTAGCGCACGAGTAAGAGGGCGGTCAACCCATGACGCAGCTTTGGGGAGCGCTGCTGGTTTTGGTGCTCTGTCCGCTGCTGGGCGGCTTGCCGCTGGTTGAAGGGATCGCGCGCCTGCTGGCCGGCCGCCGCCTAAGCCAGCTGGGCACTGGCAATATCTCGGTCTCGGCGGCGTTCTACCACGGCGGCACGGTGGTGGGCGTGCTGGCCGTGCTGGCCGAAGCGCTCAAAGGCGTGCTGGCCGTGCTGCTAGCGCGCGCTTTTTTCCCCACCGATCCTGCCTGGGAGCTCATCGCGCTAATTGCACTGGTCCTGGGCCGTTATTGGGGGGGCAAAGGGGCTGGCGCCACCAATGTTACCTGGGGGGTGGTCGTTCACGACTGGGTGGCAGCGGCGCTGATTGCGCTCATTGGCGGCATTAGCTTGACCGTCTTGCGCGATCGCCGCTCGGCTCAGTGGGGCGTTTCGATCCTCATGCCGCTGGTTTTGGGCCTGCGCCATACGGACGAGCCGGGCCGATTCATGGCTGCGGTCGTCCTATCGGTGCTGCTGGGGTGGCTGTTTCGCCGCATGCCTGACGATCTGGACTTGTCGGGACGGGGCAGTCAGAGCTCGGCGCGCGTGTTTCGTTTTTTCCGCGGCGATCGCGCCGTCCGCTCGCTGGATGAGCCGCTGGCGGCCGAGCGCGCCGGCGGCAAGGCCGCCACGCTATCGCAACTCAAGCGCTGGGGCTATCCCGTCCCCGCTGGCTGGGTGCTGCCGCCCGGCGACGACCCGCTGCCGCTGGTGCAGTCGCTGGCCCCATCCGAGGAGGCGCCGCTGATCGCGCGCTCCTCGGCCGTTGGCGAAGATAGCGAGACCGCCTCGGCCGCCGGTCAGTACCAAAGCGTTTCCCACATTGCCTCGCGCGAGGCCCTGCAAGATGCCATCCGGCGCTGTCAGGCCTCCTACGAAGCGGCCGGCGCCACGCGCTACCGCCGCGATCGCGGCCAAGCCGATGCCGCCATGGCCGTGCTGGTGCAGCGGCAGGTGCGGGGCCGCTTCTCGGGAGTGGCTTTTAGCCGCGATCCGGTCGAGCCAGGCGAAGCTGTCCTCGTGGAAGGCTTGCCGGGCGAGGCCGCCCCCATTGTCTCGGGGCAAGCAACGCCGCAGCAGTACCGCGTCAGCTGGCCTGCCCAGGGCGAGCCGCAGATAGAGGGCAGCGGCGATTTACCCGCCGATTTGGTGGCTGAAGTCGCTCGCCTGGCGCGCGAGCTCGAGCGCCGCTACCGCGGCGTGCCCCAAGACCTGGAGTGGACCCACGACGGGGAGCAACTGTGGCTGCTGCAAGCGCGCCCCATTGCCACCCTGCAACCCATTTGGACGCGCAAAATTGCGGCCGAGGTCATCCCAGGGCTGATCCCGCCGCTGACGTGGTCGATCAACCAGCCCTTGACCTGCGGCGTGTGGGCCAAGCTCTTTCGCCTGGTGCTGGGCAAGCGCGCGCAGGGGCTGGATTTTGACCGGACGGCGGCGCTCCACTACGGGCGGGCGTATTTCAATGCCACCTTACTGGGGCAGATTTTTGGGCGCATGGGCTTGCCCGAGCAGAGCTTGGGCTTTTTGACCCAAGGGAAGCGCATGGGCCGGCCGCCACTGGGCACAACGTTGCGCAACCTACCGGGATTGTTGCGCTTGCTGGGGCGGGAGCTGCGCCTGGCCCGCGACTTTCGCGTTTCGGATCGCAAGCAGTTGCAACCCACGCTGGCACAGCTGGCGCGCGAGCCGCCAACCGAGCTAGCCCCTGTAACCGTACTCGAGCGCACCGACACCATCCTGACCGCCCTTGAGGAAGCGACCTACTACAGCATCCTGGCGCCGCTTAGCCTATCGCTGCGCCAAGCCCTGCTGCGAGTGACTGACAGCGAGCTCGATAGCAGCCGGCTGCCCGAGGTGGCCTCGCTGCGATCACTGGCCGAGATTGCCGCCGAGGCGCGCGTGCTGGTTTCCAACCGGGTGCTGCCGCGCGAGGACAGCGAGGCGCTCTTTGAGATCCTAGGGGAAACCCCAGCAGGCCGGCGCGTCCGGGCGCGCTTTCAGGACTGGCTGGCCCGCTACGGCTACCTCAGCGAAGCCGCCACGGACATCTCGGTCCCGCGCTGGCAGGACAACCCAGAACCGGTGCGAGCGCTGTTCGTCCGCTGGGCCCGCGGCCAGCAGGATGCCGGCCGAGTTGGCGATCAGGGGCGCCGCCGGCAGTCCCGGCGCGCGCGCTGGGTGCAGCAGCGCCTGGATCTCAAAGCTCGCACTGCCGAGCGCTACGCTCAGCTGCTAGCGCAACTGCGCTGGCACGTTTTGGCCCTAGAGCAGGCAGGCCTGCAAGCCGGTTGGCTGTCGCAACCGGGGGATGCCTTCCTGTTGCAAGTGGGCGAGCTCCGCCATGCCATTCGCGAGCCCCAGACAACATTCGAGCCACCGCTGCAGCAGCGGGCGCAGCAGCGGCGAGCGCAGCTGGAGCGCTACCGGCAGCTCCCGCGCGTCCCCGCAATTGTCTACGGCAACGACCCGCCGCCGGAGGCCCTAACGGGCGAGCTGCCTGCCCCTACGGGACAGCTGCAGGGGCTGGGCGTCAGCCCCGGCTGGGCCCAAGGGCGCGTCGCCATCCGCCACCAGCTCCCGGCCGAGGCCGACATCGACGGCGACACCATCCTGGTGGTGCCCTACACCGATGCGGGTTGGGTGCCGCTGCTGGCGCGGGCAGGGGGCCTGGTTGCCGAGGTGGGCGGGCGCCTCTCGCACGGGGCAATTGTCGCCCGCGAGTGCGGCATCCCGGCTGTGGTCGCGCTCGAGAACGCCACGCAGCTGCTGCGCGAGGGCGAGCGCGTGCGCATTGATGGGCGCTCGGGCACGCTGGAGCGCGATGCGTGAGCCCCGTGCTAGCGCCCCTGTGCCAGATAGCTTTCTAGGTTGGGCACGGACGCCCACTCGTTGCGCTCGCTCGATTGGTGGGTCAGATCCATCAGCAGCTGCGAGTAAACGCCCTCCCGCAGTGACGGCGTCAGGGACTGCCCTTGATCGATGGCCTGAACCCAGCGATCAACCACGCGGATGAATGGCGCCAGGCGGCCATCGCTAAACACCTGAGTGAAGTCCAAGCGCTCGGGAACCGCAACCTCCGCCAGCGGTTGGCCGGCCGGGGCCGCGTAGAAGCGGACCCCGTGTACGTAATCATTGAGGTTACCGCTGCCCAGCACCAGCGTGCCGCGATCGCCGTACACCTCCACCCAGTGACCGCGACCCTGGTAGGTCACGGCGCTAATGCTGAGCTGGCAGGGCGTCCCATCCGCCAACTCCAACATCAGCAGGGCGGTATCGTCCGAGTCCACTGGCTTGCGCTCGCCGCCGGCTTCGGGGTCGGGGCGCTCGGGGACCATGGCGCGCAACTGGGCCGAGAGGCGCCGGACGCCGCCAAACAGCCAGTTGAGATAATCAAAGCTGTGCGAGCCCACCGCCCCCAGGGCACCGCCGCCCCGCTTCTTTTGCGCGTACCAGTTCCAGGGACGCTCGGGGTTGGCGCGCGAAGCCGTCAGCCAGTCGACTTTGACCAGCCGCGGGGTGCCAACGTAGTCGCGCGCCAGGTACTCGGCCAGCAGCTGCCACGGCGGCACGAAGCGAAACTCAAAGTCGATCAGCGCAGCAACGCCCTTCTCGGCCGCGAGGTAGTAGAGGGAACGCGCCTCATCTGCCGTTAACGTCACCGGCTTCTCCAGCAGCAAGTGCTTGCCGGCCTGCAGCACTTGCTGGGCCATCTCGTAGTGCAAAAACGGCGGTGTGGAGATGCTTACTGCCTCGACATCGGGCAGGGCGAGCAGCTCGGCCAAATCGTTGCTGGCATGGGGCAGGTTGTTACTGTCGGCAATGGCTTTGGCCTTTTCCAGCTCGCGGTTGTAGACCGCTACGGGTTGGGTGCGCGGATGGTGCTGGAACCCCGGCAGGTGAATTTTTTGACCGAATCCCGTCCCGACGACGGCCACCCCGATGGGCTTGTCTGTCATGAGCGTTCCTGTTGGCTTGATGGTGCGGCTTTCGGGGCGATTCTATCAGGGGCAAGAGGGCCTATTGGCGGGACTGCTGCCAGGCCTCGAGCCACCGCACCACTTGCTTGCCCAGGCGGCTGCCCTCGAGCCGATCAATTTCGCGCACGCCAGTGGGGCTGGTGACGTTGACCTCGGTGAGGTAGCCGCCAATAATGTCAATGCCCGCCAAGTAGAGACCGTCAGCCCGCAACCGGGGCGCTAGTTGGGCGCAAATGGCGTGATCGCGCTCGGTGATGCTAGCCCGCGCAACGCGACCGCCGACTGCCATGTTGCCGCGGAACTCGTCCCCCTGGGGAATGCGGTTGAGCGCGCCGATGGGCTCGCCATCGAGCAGGATGATGCGCTTGTCGCCCTCGCTGGCGGCTGCTAGATAAGTCTGGATCACAATGGGTTCGCGGCCTTGCTTGGTCGCTAGCTCCAGCAGCGAGTTGAAGTTGCGATCGCCGGCCTGCAAAACCAAAATGCCCTCGCCGCCTTTGCCATCCAGGGGTTTGAGCACGGCCTCGCCGTGCTGCTCGACAAACTGGCGCACGAGCGCCCGGTCTTGGGTGACCAGGGTCTCGGGGATGAGCTCGCCAAATTGTAGGGCGTAGAGTTTTTCGTTGGCAGCCTGCAGGCCGCGGGGCGCGTTGACCACCGGGGTCCGCTGGCGATCAAGGCGATCCAGAATCTGGGTGGCGTAGAGGTAGGGCACTGTCACGGGCGGATCGGTGCGCATGAGCACCGCATCCATGGCCTGGAGCGAGCTCAGGGTACTCTCGCCAGTGGCGTACCAGCGCTCGGCGGCTTCCCAATGCCCGTCTGCTAGCGAAACGGGCGTCAGCTCGGTGGGCCAGAGCCGCGCCCAGGCTTGAGTGCCTGCGACGCTCAGGTGATCGGCAGTGGTGACCCAAACGCCGTGCCCGGCGGCTTGGGCCGCCTCCATTAGGGCCACGCTGGTGTCGTGGCTGGGATCGAGCGTGGCGAGCGGATCGATAACGAACGCGAGTTGCACGCCGGGCTCCTCACAACCCTGAGTCGCCGCCGGCGGCGACGCCAAGCAACCGTGCCGTTTTAAGAGGCCGGGGCACTGCCTTCCAGCATGGGCTCGAGCTGGCCGCTTTCCTCTAGCTCGAACAGCTCGTCGCAGCCGCCCACGTGCCGATCGGCAATAAAGATTTGGGGCAAAGACTTGTGGCCGTTGGCGCGCTCGGTCATGCGCGCGCGCGCCTGCTCGTCGCCGTCAATGCAGTATTCGGTGTAGTCAACGCCCTTGCGCTCCAGCAGGGCTTTGGCCCGCAAGCAGAACGGACAGGTACTCCAGGTATAGATCTCCACCGGTGCAGCCATGGTTTGCGTCCGCTCCCAACAATTTCGACGGTGCCAGATAAATTCTAGCCGACCGGCAGCCCACTACTCGGCCCAGCCTTCCTGCGATTGCGTTAGCGCGCGCCCCAGCTCGGGCCAGGGTTTTTGGGCCAGTCCGGCCAAGCGGGCTACGTCCGTCAGGTTGTATTGCAGCGGCGTTACGGTGATGTGGTTATCGCGAATGGCGCTGACATCCGTAGGGTAGTCGCTGGCGCTGCCGCCAGGCTGTTCGATGTCTTCAATGGCCTCGCCCGCCAGCCAGTAGTAGCTGTTGCCGCGCGGATCGACCCGCTTTTCAAAGGTCTCAACGTAGCGGCGCAGGCCCTGGCGCGCGAGCCGAACGCCGACAATATCGTCGGCCGGGACGGGCGGCACGTTGACGTTGAGCAGTGTTGCTTCGGTTGGGGCCAGCAAGCCGTCTCCGGCCAGGGCGCGGCACGCAAAGCTCGCAGCCGGGCCAAAATCGCAGGCGCTGAAGCTGGCTAGGCTAAGGGCCATGCTGGGGATGCCCTCGACTGCTCCTTCCATCGCGGCCGAGACAGTTCCCGAGTACAAAACGTCGGTGCCGAGGTTGGATCCCTGATTGATCCCGGCCAGCACCCAATCGGGCGATGCCGCCAGCACGGCGCTGAGGGCAAATTTGACGCAGTCGGACGGCGTTCCCGAGCACGACCAAGCCGTTACTGCCGGATGGAAGACTGAATCGACGGGCTCGGCGCGAATGGGATGGTGCAGCGTCAGCCCGTGGCCGGTGGCCGAGCGCTCTCGGTCCGGGCAGACGACGGTGACCTCATGGCCGGTTTGGGCTAGGGCATTGGCAAGCGCGCGCACGCCGGCCGCAAAAATGCCGTCGTCGTTGCTAATTAACAGTCTCATCGGCGGTCGGGATGCGCCTCTCGGGCCTGGGCTCGCGCTCGGGCATCAGCGCTCCTATGGTGGCACCCTAGTACCGCCACCTCTCAAGGCAAGAGTCGTGATGTCATGACCCCAACTGCCACCGCCGCGATCGCCGGTATTGCCGCCACGCTCGGGGTGCCGCTCGCCGCCTACGCTGCGCCGCTTCCCGTCCGGGAGCTGGCTGATTGGCAGCCGCTTGCACCCAACTCAGCGCTGGGCGCGACCGTGCGCTACGCGCCCGAGCTGCCCCAACTAACGGTGACCGCGATCGCCTACGATCCCGCCTCGCTGCGGCGCAAGCGCCAAGATCCCCACATCGCGCTGGCAACGCTGCTGCAGTCCCACCGGCCGTGGGCCATTCCCCGCACCTACCGGGACCGCTACCCCCGCCTGGGGGTGCCCTGGTCGAACGTGGCAGTGGGCAGCATCCGCCAGTACGCCTACAACTGCCGCACCCGCGAGGTGGCACTGGCTCCCTTCTTTTTGTTGGTCTATCGGGGCGAGCGCGTCGAGCGGGACCGGCAGAGCAATCCGCTCCCCATTGCCTGGGAGTGGCGCCCGGCGCAACAGCTGCACCAGCAGCGGGTGCTGGGGCAGGTCTGCAACCGTTTGGTTCCCCGGCAGGCGGCTGGCCGCTAGCTGCGCCGGCATCGCTAGTAGGGCCCAGGAAGCAGCTTCAGCGACCCACCGCGGAGGAGTCTGTCGGCTTTTGGGAGCGCAACTGGAGGCCGGTTGCCACTGCCAGCGCAAGCGTCAGGCCCGCTCCCACAACTGCAATGAGCGGCTTGTCAGCATGCCGGATGGTGATCGCGGCAAGCGCCCACATGACAACGCCAACAAACGCAACGTCTCGGTTGCGCCAAGCGGCAATCAGCGCGAGCGCGGCGGCAACTGCCATCGCGATAGCGGTCCAAACCTCGGGGGCGATCCCCCCACCCTCCCAACCGAGGGCCACCAGCGCCACTGCGGCATTGACGAGGGTCGCCACGCTAATCCAAGCCAAATAAACGCTTAGCGGAATCCGAACGAACCAGCGCTGTGGTTGGGTCAACCGCTCCCGATGGAGCCGGCGATAAATCCGCGCTAACGGTAGCAAAATCGCCAGCATGGCCAGAAACGACCCACCAAAGAATCGCAACTGGAATAAAAACACCCAACCTATTTGGGCCAAGCTAGCAGCGACCACCCCATACCCCAGGCGGCGGAGTGGGCGTTGCGCTGCTTGCGACGGCAGGGCCTGATAGATGGCAAAGCCAAACAGCCCCACATAAATAACGCCCCAGATGGCAAACGCGTAATCGGCTGGTGTGATGAGGACGTTCCCAAACAGCTGATTGGAAATCTGGCCCAGCGTGAGGCCGCCAATCGGCCTAACGTTGGCCAGGACATTGACGCCAAAGGCGGCCAAAACCGCGAGCGCGTTAAGCCCTTGCCGGCGTTGGTCTGAGGTTGAGGGCGTCTCAGTGGGGCGCATGGGCGATTGCCGCGGATCTGCCTTCCATCCTGACAGGTCCTCAGGCCCGCATTGCCAGCGCCTGCCGCTAGCGTGTTAGATGGAGGCAGGCACCCCCGGCTGCATCCGCATGCAGATCTATCTCGACCACAGCGCGACAACGCCGCCGCGCGCCGAGGCGATCGCCAAAATGCAGGCGGTCCTGACCCGGCAGTGGGGCAACCCGGCTAGCCCGCACGCCTGGGGCGAGCGGGCCGCTACCGAGCTGGAGCTGGCCCGCTGGCAGGTGGCCGCGCTGCTCAACGCCGAGGCTCCCGAGACCATCGCGTTCACCTCCGGCGGGACCGAGGCAGATAACTTGGCGCTGGTGGGCGTGGCGCGCCAGTACCGGCAGCCGCAGCACACCATTATTTCCAGCGTCGAGCACCCAGCCGTGACGCGCGCGGCCGAGCTGCTGGAGCGCTGGGGCTGGCAGGTGACGCGCTTGCCCGTGGATGGCAGCGGGCGCGTGGCCCCAGCGGATCTGGAATCGGCCCTGCAGTCCAATACTGTCCTGGTCTCGGTCATTTACGGCCAGAGCGAGGTGGGCACGCTGCAACCCATTGCAGCGCTGGGGCGCATTGCCCGCCAGCAGGGCGCGCTGTTCCACACCGACGCCGTGCAAGCCGCCGGGCGTTTGCCGCTCGATGTGCAGCAGCTGCCGGTGGATCTGCTCTCGCTCTCCAGCCACAAACTCTACGGCCCGCAAGGGGCAGGCGCGCTCTACGTTCGGCCAGGGGTGACGCTAGCGCCTTTGCTCGAGGGCGGCGCCCAAGAGAGCGGGCTGCGCTCGGGGACGCCACCCCTGCCGGCGATCGCCGGATTGGGCGAAGCGGCCCGGCTGGCTGCGGCCGAGTGCGAGAGCGAGGGACCGCGGCTGGCAGCGCTGCGCGATCGCCTGTTCGAGCGGTTGGCAGAGCGGCCCGAGCTCAGTCCCACCGGTCACCGGCAAGCGCGCTTGCCGCACCATGCCAGCTTCTGCCTGCGGCGCGAGGTCGCTCCGCTATCGGGCCAGGATCTGGTGCGCCAGCTCAATCTGGCAGGCATTGCCATCAGCGCCGGCTCAGCCTGCAGCAGCGGCAAGCTCGAGCCCAGCCCCACGCTGCTCGCCATGGGCTACGCCGAGACGGCTGCCCTGCAAGGCATCCGCCTCTCGCTGGGCCGCGCCACCGTCGCAGCCGATGTTGACTGGACCGCTACCGTACTGGGCCAAGCGCTCGAGCGCGCCCGCCACCGGTCCTCTCTGGTTGCCGCGCCGTAACGGGTCCGCTCCCCATGGCTGCTAGCGTCGAGTTTCCCCAAAGCCTGGACCAAGCGATCGCCCAAGCCAAGCAGGCGACGGTCCAAGCCCTGGAGTCAGGCCAAACGCGCCTGCAAGTGGAGCTGGAAATCCCCGAGATCTCGCTGCAGTCCCAACCCATCACCTGGTCCTTTACTGAGGTTTTTGGGGATTCTCTGGAGGGGTTGCGCGTGCTTTTTCCAGATACGGGCGCCGCCGCCTTAGCGCGGCGGGATTGGGGCGAGATCCCCTTTGCCGTGAGCGATTTGGGCAGCCGCCAAACCGACATTGACAGCCGCATTCAGCCTCAGGACAGCGCCTTTTTGGTGGTAGGCCCCTCCTCGGTGGAGGTGGATCGCGTCGAGCGCCTCTGCGAGCTAGCCGGCGATCGCCCGGTGGTGCTGCTCATCCCGCAACTGGAAGATTTGAAAGTCGTGGGGTTGGGCTACACCGCGCGCCAGCTGCGGGAGCGCTTTCTCAACACCCTCGAGACCAGCTACTGCATCAAGCCGCTGGAGGGCGCCACCATCCTGCGCTACTATCCCCATCCCTGGCAGGTCTGGATCGAGCGCGAGGAGGGCTACGAACTCTTTAGCGAAGAGCCGCAGCGCCCCACCGGCGACCTGCTAGATCGCATCCTGACCCAGGCCGCCGGCGAGTCGCAGGACGCCGAGGGCTCAAGTACCGGTGGCCCCCAAAAGCCCGGGCTGCTAGGTAGCTTGCAGCGCTTCGTCCGAGCGCTGACCCAGTAGGTACCGTCACCGCATCGAAACGGCGCCGGGCGCTTCGGGTTGCGCCCCCACTGGCGCTGCCGCTGCTTGCCCTTCGGCTTCCTGTTTGGGGTGCAGGTAGAGCTCCTCCAACAGGACGGCGCTGCCGGCCACCCACGGCGGCACGATCAGCGCGCCGATAATGCCCAGCACCTGCGCACCGCCCAAAACGGCTAGCAGCTGGTACAGCGGGTGAACGCGAACCGAGGTGCCCACCAGCAGCGGGTCGAGCACGTAGGTCTCGACGTTTTGGATGACCGCAAACAGCAGCAGCACCCACAGCATGGCCCAACCCCCTTGCGAGGTGGCCACGATCAGCGCCGGAATCGAGCCCAGAAGGGGGCCGAAGAAGGGGATGAGATTGGTGACGCCGGCAATGGCGCCCAAGCCCAAGGCAAATTCGGAAAAGCTCAGGGCCGAGAGCCCAACTGTCACCGCCACGCCCAAAATGGCCGAGACCAGGACCCGGCCTTGGATGTAGCCGCCCATGCGCTGGCTGACCGGCTTGACCTGAGCGGCGAGACGCTGGTTCCACGGTTGCGGAAACAGATTGACGATGCCGCGGATCAAGCGCTGCGAGCCCGACAGCATGTAGCCCGAGAGCAACACGGCCAGTACCAGGCTGAGTACGCCGCCGATGACCCCGCGCGTGAAGCCGTAGGAGCGTACCAGTACCTGCTGGCCGGAGCCCACGATCCAACCGGTTAAGGACTGGACGTCAAAAAACTGGTTGAGCTGCTCCAGCGCTTGCGGCTCGGTCATGCCCAAGCGCACGACCGTATCTTGCACCAGCGCGCGGGCTGCTTCCAAATAGGCTGGTAGCTGCCGGACCAGGCGCTGGATCTGCTCGATCACGGTCGGGCCCATTAGCAACCCAGCGCCGGCCAAACCAGACAGCAAGACCAAATACACCAAAAGAACCGACAGAATGCGCGGAACGCCCAGTCTTTGCGCGTTGTTGACGATGGGCGCCAGCGCCGAGGCCAGCACGGTGGCAATCATCAGCACCACCAGCAGGCTGCGCAGCTGCCACAGCAGCAGGACCGCAAACGCGATCGCGGCTCCAACGAGCAGGTTACGGCTGGAGAGGGAGATGCGCTGTTCGGACTGCTCAGTCATGGTGCTTGGTGCAGGCTGCTGCTTTTGGATCAGTGTAACCCCCTAGCGGCAGGTTGCCCGCCTGTGGAGGGCATTGCGGCTGCGCTTATGCCTGGCGGTACCAGCGCGTCTCGCCGCCGGGCAGATCCACCACGGCAATGCCCTGGGCTTGCAGTTGGTCGCGGATGCGATCAGCTTGGGCGAAGTTTTTGGCTTTGCGCGCCTCGGCCCGCTCGCGGACGAGCGCCTCGATGCGATCGTCGCTTAGTTGCGAGCTGGCGCTGCCATCGGCTTCCTCACCGACGGACCCGGGCTGCTCCGAATGTTGGGCTGCCAATCCCAGCACCTGCCCCAGGCAAACCAGCGTGCGCCACTTGCGCTCCAGCTCGACTGGCTCGCTGGCCGTTTGGCCCTGGTGGAGCCACTGGTTTTTCGCGCGCCGCAGCGTTTTGGCCAAATCGAACAAGACGGCGAGGCCACCTGGGGTATTGATGTCGTCATCCATGGCCGCGTTAAAGCGCGCTACGGCATCCGCATCGAGCTCCTCGCGGCGCGCACTAGCCGGATCGTCGGGCGGCTCGCCCCCCGCAAAACCCAGCCCGCTGGCCAGGCGGCCGCGACCGAACTGCAACCCCTCCTTGAGGGTCTGCCAGCTGTGGTGGGCGGTTTCGACCCCCTCGGCAGTAAAATCGAGCGGCTTGCGGTAGTGCGCTTGCAGCACGAACAGCCGCAGCGCCATGGGATGGGTGCCGCGACGGTCGAGCAGATCGCGCACGGTGGTGAAGTTGCCCAGCGACTTGGCCATTTTCTCCCCGCCCACCTGGACCATGCCGTTGTGCATCCAGTAGCGGGCCAGGGGACGGCCGGTTGCGGCTTCCGATTGGGCGATTTCGTTTTCGTGGTGGGGAAAGAGCAGATCGCCGCCGCCGGCGTGAATGTCGATGGTCTCGCCTAGGGTCTCGCGCACCATGGCCGAGCACTCGATGTGCCAGCCCGGGCGCCCCGGGCCCCAGGGTGAGTCCCAGGCTGGCTCGTCGGGCTTGGCCTGCTTCCAGAGGGCAAAGTCGAACGGATCCTGCTTTTGTGGCGCCTCGCCGCCCTCGGCCGCCACGCGCCCGCTAGCGCCCACCTCCAGCTCCGCCAGCGAGCGCCCCGAGAGCTTGCCGTAGGCGGGGAATTGGCGCACGGCGTAGTAGACATCGCCGGCGGCAGCGTAGGCGTAGCCGCGCTTTTGCAAGCTGGCAACCAGGGCCTTGATGCCATCGAGCGAGGCCGTGGGCCGCGGGTAGGCGTCGGCGCGGCGAATGCCCAGCCGATCCATGTCCTGGAAGTAAGCTGCCATGAAGCGCTCGGTCACGGCTTGCATGGAGCTCCCCTCCTGCCGCGCCCGCGCCAGGATCTTGTCGTCAATGTCGGTAAAGTTTTGCACGTAGTGCACGCGGTAGCCGCGCCACTCCAGATAGCGGCGGAGGATATCCCAGACCAAGTAGCTGCGCGCGTGCCCCAAATGGCAGTAGTCATAGACCGTGACGCCGCAGCAATACATCCGCACCGTGCCTGCCTCAAGCGGCTCGAAGGGCTCAATGCGGCGCGTCAGCGTGTTGTAAATGGCTAGCGACATGGCCCCCAAAGCTCGGGATCCCAACGGCAGCGCTGGCTGGCAGGCGCCAACGATCCTGCCCCATGCTACTGTCTATGCTGACGCGCTCTGCCGCAATCCCCCATGGCAGCGACGGACGCGCCGTCCGGCGATCGCGAGGCCACCGTGCTTGCGGAATCGGGGCTGCCGGTAACGATTGTCACCGGCTTTCTCGGTAGCGGCAAAACCACGCTGCTCAACCACATCCTGACCAACAACCAGGGGGTCAAAACGGCCGTTTTGGTCAACGAGTTCGGCGAGATCGGCATCGATAACGATCTCATTGTTAGCAGCAGCGATGGCATGGTGGAGCTCAACAACGGTTGCGTCTGCTGCACCATCAACCGCGATCTGGTCGAGGCCGTCCGCCGCATCTTGGAGCGCGAAGCCCCGGTTGACTACCTCATTGTGGAAACGACGGGCTTGGCCGACCCGCTCCCTGTGGCGCTGACCTTTTTGGGGACGGAGTTGCGCGAGCGCACCCAGCTTGATGTGATCGTCACGGTCGTGGACTGTGCCAACTTTAGCCTGGATCTGTTCAATAGCGAGGCTGCCTACAGCCAGATCGCCTACGGCGATATCACCATCCTCAACAAGACCGACTTGGTCGATAGCGCCACCATCGCCTCGCTCGAGACCCGCATACGCCAAACCAAGGAGGGGGCGCGCCTGCTGCGGGCCCAGCAAGCCCACGTACCGCTGCCGCTCATTCTGGGCATTGGTGCCTTTGATGCCGAGCGCGATTGGCGCGCCCAAACGCCAGCTGCGCACGCCGAACATGCCCATGGCCACTTAGCCAACGACGGCTTCGTCTCGCTGACCTTTCAAAGCGATCGCCCCTTCTCGCTGCGCCAGTTCCAGTCCTTTTTAGATAACGAGCTGCCCGAGAGCGTCTTTCGCGGCAAAGGCATCCTCTGGTTTGATGAGAGCCCCCAGCGCCACATCTTCCACCTCAGCGGCAAGCGCTTCTCGCTCGAGGACAGCGAGTGGCAGGGCGAGCGCCAAAATCAGCTCGTGCTGATCGGGCAGGACCTTGATCGCGAGTGGCTGCAGCAGCGGCTGGAGCAGTGCCTGAAGTAACTAGCTAATCCCATGCGAACGCTCATCCAGCGCGTCGCCTCCTCCCAGGTCACGGTGGGCGGCGAAATTGTAGGCCAAATCGGGCCGGGCTTGAACCTGCTGGTGGGCATTGGAGCGGCCGATACAACCGCCGAGCTGGACTGGATGGCGCGCAAGTGCCTGGACCTGCGGCTGTTTCCCCATCCCGAGCGCGGCGCCGATCGCTGGGACTGCTCGGTGCGCGACATTGGCGGCGAGCTGCTCGCGGTGAGCCAATTCACCCTCTACGGCGACTGCCGCAAGGGGCGCCGCCCTGCCTTTGGGGAAGCTGCCCCACCGCAGCACGCCCAGGCTTGCTACGACTACTTTGTAGCCCAACTGCGCCAGAGCGGCCTGCGCGTGGCCACCGGGCAGTTTGGCGCTACCATGCAGGTCAGCATCGATAACGACGGGCCGGTCACGCTGCTGCTCGAGCGCGAGCCGGCAGCCCCGGCATCCGGCTAGGTCCATCCCAGGCGCGCAGCGATCGCGGCTGCAGCAGCCGCTGCGCTTTCGATAGCATTAAACAAACTGTCGAGGCAACGCATAGCAGGCAACGCTCGCTCATGGCAGAGATTCAATTCAACCGCGGCGTCCCGGAGAACACTGTCCCCGAGGTGCGGCTGACGCGCTCGCGCGATGGGACTACTGGAACAGCCACCTTTACCTTCGACTCGCCCCAGGTCCTCAGCGCCGACAACACCGACGAAATTACCGGCATGTACATGGTGGATGAGGAAGGCGAGATTGCTATCCAGGAAGTCAAAGGAAAATTCCTCAACGGCCAGCCCCAGGCCATCGAGGCCATCCACTACATGAAATCCAAAGAAGACTGGGATCGCTTCATGCGCTTTATGGAGCGCTACGCCCAAGAGCACGGCCTCGAGTTCAGCCAAAGCTGAGCTCTATGGCAAACCCGCCGCACGGTCATGGCAGCGCGGGGGAGCGGCTCACCTGCAGCGCGCTCACCGTTAGCGACACGCGCACCGAACGGGACGATGCCAGCGGTCGGCTGATCCGGCAACAGCTGCAGGAGGCAGGCCACATTGTGGGGCCCTACGCCATCGTTCCGGACGAGCCCCAGCGCGTGCGCGCCCAGCTGCAGCAGTTCTGCGGGCGCCGCGATCTGGCAGCCGCGATCGTCAGCGGCGGTACCGGCATTGCCCCGCGCGATACCACCTACGAGGCCGTTGCGGGGTTGCTGGAGCAAACCCTGCCGGGCTTTGGCGAGCTCTTCCGCTGGCTGAGCTACCAAGAAATCGGCAGCCGCGCCCTGGCTTCGCGCGCGATCGCCGGGGTCTGCGGCGGGACGCTCGTTTTTGCCCTCCCTGGGTCCACGGCAGCCGTTCGGTTGGGGCTCGAGCGCTTAATTTTGCCCGAGCTACCGCACCTAGCGCACCAGTTGCGCGGGCGCTAGCCGCTGGCTCGGGCCGGCAGCAGCGAGTTGGTCACGGCCCGCACGACCCCTAGCTGCTGCAGGGCCTGCAGGTCCTGGTAGCAATCCACCGTCCAAGCCCCCAGCTCGATGCCCCCCTCGAGCGCCACCCGAGCCAGCTTGGGGTTTTTGAGCAGCAGCCGGTACTCGCTCAGCAATAGGGCGTTGCCGCAGTCGCGGGCGCGCTCGAGCTTTTGGCGGTAGCGGTAAGCGCTCGTGCCGGCAACGTTGAAGCCCAGCGGCAGGTGGGCGGCGCGATCGCGCACCTGTTGCAAAAAGCGGTCGTCAAACGAGACCAGCACGCAGCGATCGGCCCACGCCGGCGAGGCCAGCAGCGCCACCAAGCGATCAATATCGGCGGGGCCCCAGCAATGCCCCTGCTTGACCTCCGGATAGATTTGGAGCGAGCTGGGGGCCAGTAGGGCCAGGACTTCCTCCAGCGTCGGGATGGGTTCGCCGGCAAACTGGCGGTCGAACCAGCTCCCGGCATCCAGGCGCTTGAGGCGCGCCAGGGGCTTGCGGCGAACGCGGCCCCAACCGTTGGTGGTGCGGTTGAGCCTGGCGTCGTGAATGACGACTGGCGTTCCGTCGGCCGAGAGGTGCAGATCGAACTCGATGCCGTGCGCTGCCGTCCGGCACGCCGCCGAGAACGCGGAAAGCGTATTCTCAGGAGCAACGGCCGAGAATCCCCGATGGGCAATCAGTTCCACGGCTATTGCGCTGGCGCGTCTGCCTGCCGGGCGGAAGGAGCTTCGCTGCAGCGCGCCATTGCGCTTGCCGGGCTGGCGTCGGTGGCGCGCGCTAGCCCCACCGTGCACTCAGAAAGCCGCAGCGGCAGCAGGCTGCGGCGGCAGCGATCCAGAACTGCCTGCGAGTCGGCAACCTCAGTCGCCTCGTGGATCTCGACGGCGCAGCTCGCTAGCTCCAGCGGGTGGCGCATGCCCTCGCAAGCCGAGAGCGCTGCCTCGGCGGCCAGCGGCGTCCGCGCGCCGATTTCGCGCGCGCAAAGCGACAGATCTTGGGGCGTGCGAGCAGCGCCACAAGCAGCCGCAGCGCGCTCCCGCGAGATGCCCGCATCTAGCAACTCCCGGGTGCAAAGCGAAAACCGCTCGCCCAACTCCGCCCGCGCTGGCGCCGCCAGCAAGCCCAGGGCGCTAGCGTGCAACGCGCCCATTGCGACCAGAGCCAGCGCGCGATCGCGATAGCGCCGTCCGTCCATGCTCATCCCCACCTAGCCGGGCTGGATGCAGCCCCTGCTTGCCCTACGGCAACAATCTAGTATTCGGGGACGGAGGCGTCAATTTCGCGGCTCCAAGCCGTGATGCCGCCTTTGAGGTTAGTGCCTTCAATGCCGGCTTCTTGCAGCCGGTTGAGGGCTTGGGCCGAGCGGGTGCCTGCCTTGCAGTGCGCGATGATGCGATGGCCGTTGGCCAGCCGCTCGATCTTGTCGATGCCCGAGCCCCGCTCGATTTCGGAGAGCGGAACGAGATAGGCGCCCGGGATGCGGGCGATTTCGTACTCGTTGGGGTTGCGAACGTCAATCAAGACAAAATCGCTATCGCCGCGATCCATGAGCGCTTTGAGCTCGTGGACCGTCATCTCGGGCAGCGATTGCTGCTGCTGCGCCTGAGGGATGCCGCAGAACTGCTCGTAGTCGATCAGGCCCTCGATGGGCGGGCGCTCCGGGTTGGGGCGCAAGGTGAGCTCGCGAAAGCTCATGGCCTGGGCATCGTAGAGCAGCAAGCAGCCGCTGAGCGTCTGCTGCGATCCCAAAATGACTTTAATAGCTTCGGTGGCCTGAATGGAGCCCACAACGCCGCAAAGAACGCCCAAGACGCCCCCTTCGGCACAGGAGGGCACCATGCCGGGCGGCGGCGGCTCGGGGAACAGGTCGCGGTAGTTGGGGCCGCCTTGGTAGTTAAAGACCGAAATCTGCCCTTCAAAGCGGAAGATGGAGCCGTAGACGTTGGGCTTGCCCTGCAGCACGCAGGCATCGTTGACCAGGTAGCGGGTGGGGAAATTGTCCGTGCCGTCCACCACCAAGTCGTAGGGCTCGAAAATCTCGAGCGCGTTCTCAGAACTCAAACGCGTTTCGTGGACATCAACCTGGCAGTAGGGATTGATATCCAGCACTCGCTGCTTGGCTGATTCGGTTTTGGACTGACCGACCGCAGCGGTGCCGTGGACGATCTGGCGCTGTAAGTTGGAGCTCTCGACGGCATCGAAATCGACAATGCCGATCCGACCGACACCAGCAGCTGCCAAATACATCAGCAGCGGCGAGCTTAGGCCGCCCGTCCCGATGCAAAGGACGCTAGCGGCTTTAAGGCGCTTTTGGCCTTCCAGCCCAAACTCGGGCAGGATAATGTGTCGCGAATAGCGCTCGTATTCGTCCTTATTGAGCTCGATCGCCTCGAGGTTGGGATTCAGCATGGCAGGTCAGGTGGGCGGATTGGGATCGCGGCTGGCTCCCCTCAAGGGGCTGGCAGCCGGCACTCAGCTCAGACAGGCTTGGGACTGGGCCCGAACGATTAGGATAGTGAGCCATCCGGGGCGGCTGCAACGCCGGCAGCCGTGATCGCCTCAGGAACGAAGGTGCCGTCCTCGGCCAGAACCCAACCGTTCAGCTCCCGAGCGCGGCCGTCGCGGACCGCGACGATGGGGTAGGAGTACTCCGGCCAGGCGATCGCGCGATCGAACTCGGAGGGCACGGCCGGATGCTCGGGATGGGAGTGATAGACGCCGATAATGTCGAGCTGGCGCTCGCGCGCGCTTTTTTGGGCCTGCACCATCTCGCGCGGGGCGATGCTAAAGTGGCGCTCCTTACCGGCGGCTAGGGCCTGACTCGAGCGCAGCCCCTCGAAGCTCCGAGCGGTCTCGCCATCCCAAGCATTCTGGGCGGGCCAAAGATCGCAGGTTTGCTTCTCGGCCGCCTGGCGCCATCCCAGCAGCAACCCGCAGCATTCCTGCGGGTAAGCGCGCTCGGCGTGCGCGCGGATGGCCTGCCGTTGGGCCTCGCTCAAATGCAGAACGGCCAAAGCTGCGACGGTCTAGAGATCGATGATGTGGAAGTAAAAGGCGGCAACGAGCAGGTTGCCCAGCAACAGGACCAACGCCCATCCCGTGCGGTAGGGATAGGGCGGTTGGCCGCTTTGGGGAACGGGCAGTTGCTTTTGCTTGTCGCTGTTGGCAGTCATAGCGACCCTCCAGAGTGCAGGTAGTCGGCGCTGCAAGCGCGTGCCTGGTTAGGGCACAGTGGGCTTGCCGCGTTTGCCATCCATCCTATCGGAGTTGGGGCTGCGCGCGCCTCAATCGGCCTCGCCCGCATGGTAGGAGCTGCGCACCAGCGGCCCCGAACGGACGTGCGAGAAGCCCATCTCGCGCGCGATCCCGCCCAAGCGCTCGAATTCCTCGGGCGTCCAGTACTGCTGCACGGGGCGGTGCTCGAGCGAGGGGCGCATGTACTGGCCCAGGGTGAGGCGATCGCAGCCCACAGCGCGCAGGTCCCGCATGGCCTGCACGATCTCGGCCTCGGTTTCGCCGTGCCCCAACATCAGCCCTGATTTGGTGGGAACGCTGGCATCGAGGGCCTTGACCTGGCGCAGGAGCTCGAGCGAGCGGTGGTATTTGGCCCCGCGCCGCACCGGGCCCTGCAGGCGCTCGACCGTCTCGATGTTGTGGTTGAAGCAGGCCGGGCCAGCCCGGACGACAGTGGCGGCGCGCTCGGCCTGGGCTTGCTGGGCGTTGTGGCCGCTCCAAAAATCGGGCGTTAGCACCTCAATGCCGGTCTCGGGGCACTGCTGCCGGATGGCGGCCATGGTGCGGGCAAATTCGCCGGCACCGCCATCGGCGAGGTCGTCGCGCGCTACTGAGGTCAGCACGACGTAGCGCAGTCCCAGTGCCTGCACGGCGTCGGCAATTTTTTGGGGCTCATCGGGATCCAGCGGCATGGGGGCGTGGCCTTTATCCACCTGGCAGAAGGCGCAGGCGCGCGTGCAGGTGGGCCCCATTAGCAGGAACGTGGCCGTTTTGCGGGCGTAGCACTCGCCGCGGTTGGGGCAGCGGCCTTCCTCGCAGATGGTGTGGATCTGGCGCTGCTTGATAACCTGCTGGACCTGCGAGATCGCATCGGCATTGCCGATGGGACGCCGCAGCCACGACGGCAGCGCAGCTACCTCCGAGCGCCAGCGATCGCGCTCTGACAGTTGCTGGGAATCAGGTTGTCGGGCGTCAATAGGCATGACACAACGGATGGCGATGCGCGCTGAGCGCAGTAGCTATCGATTGTAGCCCAAACGCCGCAGCGAGCGCCTGCGGTGCCCGATCGCCATGCATGCCGAGACGCGATGGATTCTGCAGTTGCTAGGACTATCGGTGGGGCTCTCGCTAGCCATCAAGTACGGCGGACCGCTGCTAGCGCTAGCGCCCACTGCCGGCAATGCGCTGCTAGGCATTACCGTGCTGCCGGTGGGCGTTGCTGCGGCGCTGCTGTGGCGCTGGCGGCAGTACCGCCGGCAGCGCTAGCACCTCGGGGGGGCCAAATTGCGATCGCGCGCGCCATCGCCCTAGACTGCTGGCACGCTCGCGATCGCAGCGCTCGCCGGGCAGGCTCGAGAGGCAGTGACTTTGGGACGATGGCTGGGCCTATTCGCACTGCTGGCAGCTGCCTACGTGTTGTGGCAAATCCGGCAGCTGCTGTTGCTGATATTTGCCGCCATTGTTGCGGCAACCGCGCTCAACCTGCTCGTTCGGCGCTTTCGGCGCATGGGCATGCAGCGCGGCTACGCCGTCGTTCTGGCGGTGCTGGCGCTGTTGGGCATTGTGGCGATTTTTGTCTGGCAGATCGTGCCGCCTTTCGTCCGGCAGCTGGTGGAACTAGCCGAGCTGCTGCCGCTGGGCATCCAGCAGCTCAACGATTGGATCGCGTTTCTAGAGGAGCGCCTGCCCAGCGCTGCCATTGAAGCCATCCCGGATGTCAACCGACTGCTAGGCGAGCTACCGCAAGTGCTCAGGCGCTTGTTGGGCGGCGGTCTGACCTTGCTCAGCATCGTGCTCAACACGCTGCTGGTGCTGGTGCTGACCGTCATGCTGCTGGCCGATCCGGATCCGTACCGGCGCGGGTTCGTGCGCCTGTTCCCCTCGTTTTACCGCCGCCGCGCGGATGAAATTCTGGTCCTGTGCGAGCGCGCCCTGCAGGGCTGGCTCTCGGGCAACCTGTTCAACATGGCGGTGGTGGCAACCCTGAGCTTTATCGGGCTGTCGCTGTTGCGCGTCGATTTAGCCCTAGCTCATGCCCTGCTTGCGGGGCTGCTAAACTTTATTCCCAACATCGGGCCGGTTTTGAGCGTGGTGCCGCCGCTGGCGGTGGCACTGCTGGATAGCGGCTGGAAGGTCGTTTCGGTCCTGGGGCTCTATACCGCCATCCAGCAGTTTGAAGGCAGCTTTTTGACCCCCTGGGTCATGGCGCAGCGTGTCTCGCTGCTACCGGCCGTCACGCTCTCGGCTCAGGTGTTTTTTGCCACGTTTTTTGGCATTTTGGGGCTGTTGTTGGCCCTGCCGCTGACAGTGGTGGCCCAGGTTTGGGTGCGAGAGGTGCTGATCCGCGACATTTTGGACGAGTGGCGATCGCGCCAGCCGCAGCGAGCGGATGAGGTGCCGCAGGCGCTGCCGGCAGCCTCAACCGATGCCGAACCGAGGCAGCAGGATTGATGCGGGCGCAGCCGCGCAAGGAGTGAACGATGAAGCTGGCAGCTCGCGTCGCCCGCGTAACCCCATCCCAAACGCTGGCTATCTCGGCGCAGGCCAAAGCCATGCGGGCCGATGGTATGGACGTGTGCAGCCTGAGCGCCGGCGAACCGGATTTCGATACCCCCTCGCCCATCAAGGTCGCAGCGCAGCGCGCCCTCGATGAGGGCCAGACCAAGTACGGGCCGGCCGCCGGCGAGCCGCCCCTGCGAGAGGCCATCGCGCGCAAGCTCCAAACCGAGAACGGGCTGAACTATCAAGCCCAAAACGTCATCGTCACCAACGGCGGCAAGTACTCGCTCTACGCCCTCATGCAGGCCCTGCTCGATCCGGGCGACGAAGTGCTGATTCCGGCGCCGTATTGGGTGAGCTACCCCGAGACGGTCAAGCTGGCCGGGGGCGAGCCGGCCATCGTCGAGACTGCCGCCGAGGATGGGTTTAAGCTCACCCCCGATCAGTTGCGCGCGGCCACAACGCCGCGGACCAAGCTAGTCATTCTCAACACGCCGGCCAATCCCACCGGCAGCGTCTACACCCCCGAGGAGCTGCGCGCGCTGGCAGCCGCCATTATCGAGCAGGACCTGCTGGTGGTTGCCGACGAAATTTACGAGCGCATTCGCTACGACGGGGCGCAACACGTAAGCGTGGGCGCGCTCGGCCCCCAAATCGGGGAGCGCACCATCGTCAGCAACGGCTTCTCCAAAAGCTTTGCCATGACCGGCTGGCGCGTGGGCTATTTGGCTGGGCCCAGCGATCTGATCGAGGCCATGACCGCCATCCAGAGCCACAGCACCTCCAATGTCTGCACCTTTGCCCAATACGGCGCCATGGCTGCCCTCGAGACGCCGCTGGAGGAGCTAGAGCACATGCGCCAGACGTTCGACCGGCGCCGCCAGCTCGTGCTGGAGTGCATTGATGCCATGTCGGGGGTAAGTTGCCCTACCCCGCAGGGGGCGTTTTACGTCTTTGCCGATATTGGTGCCACTGGGCTGGGCTCGTTCGAGTTTTGCCAGGCCCTGCTCGAGCAGGAGCAGGTCGCGGTCGTGCCCGGGATCGCCTTCGGGCGCGATCACTGCATCCGCCTCTCCTACGCGACGGATTGGGAGTCGCTCGTCCAGGGGATGGCGCGTTTGGACCGATTTGTTAGAAAGCAGTTAGAGGCTTAAGTCCCCCACGTGGGGGCAAGGAACCGGCCATGAGCTACAGCCGCATCCTGGTTGCTGTCGATCGCACCCCGCAAGGCAAAGCCGTTCTCGATCGCGCGCTGGATATTGCCAGCAAAGATGGCGTGCGCTTGCTGCTGTTTCACTGCATTCCGTTTGAGGGGCAAGAGGTCAGCGCGTACGGCGGCATTTACGGCCAAGATCTGGTTAATGTCTCGCAGCTAATGCAAGAGCGTTTGGAGAGCGAGGCCAACGAGGTCGGCGAATGGTTGAGCCAGCAGCGCCAGCGGGCGGAGGCTGCCGGCGTTGCCGCCGAAACTGACTGGAAAGTGGGCGAGGCCGGCAGCTGGATCCGGGAGCTCGCGCGCAACTGGGAAGCCGATCTGGTCGTTGTCGGGCGGCGCGGCCGGCGCGGTTTGGCCGAGATGGTGCTAGGAAGCGTCAGCAACCACGTCGTCCATCACGCCCCGTGCTCGGTGCTGGTGGTTCAGGGAACCGATCTGCCGGATGAGGCCGAGGCGGGCGAAGCAGCGCAGATCGCTACGGGCTAATGCGGCAGCCCAAAATGGCCAAATCGCGCTCGCGGCTATCGAGCTCGGCCACGCGCGGCAAACATCCCCAGCGGACGAACCCCAAGCGACCGAACAGCCGCAGGCTGGCGCTATTGTGCTCGAAGACCAAGCCCACTAGCGTTTTGAACCCCAACCTTGGCCCCGTCCCGATGGCGTGTAGCAGCTGCTGCCCCAGGCCGCAGCCGCGCCAAGCCGGCGCAATGTAGAGACTGACCTCGGCTGTGGCAGCGTAGGTGGCGCGATCGTAAAAGGGCTCGAATGCCAGCCAGCCCGCCACGGTTCCCTCGCAGGCGATCACCCATAGCGGATAGCCCTGGCGATCGCGCAGCCAGGGGCGGCACTCGGCTAGCGAGAGGGGGTCAAATCGGCGGTGGCCGTTTGCTCGGGGACGGCAGCGTTGTAGATGCTGACCAAAACTAGCGGGATACAAGCCCCGCCCTTTAGGGCGGCTAACTGTGCTATTTTAATAAGAGTAGCTAGGCTTTTATCAGTGTTGGTCCTGAGCT
>PXQH01000069.1 GCA_003022125.1 Cyanobacteria bacterium QS_8_64_29
AGTACCGTTGGGCAGACGGGAAAAATGCTCGCTGAGGGTAAAGGTTCCGGGGAGCTGGTACAAGCTAGTTCTAGGGCCTCCCAATGAAGCGAGAATCCCTTCCTTTAGAAGGGGAGTGTCAAGTCCTAGGGGTAGAACGCCAGCTGCGGTAGCCCCTTGCATTCGTCCCAGCCGCACATGAGGTTGAGGCACTGCACGGCTTGGCCGGCCTGGCCTTTGAGCAGGTTGTCGATCACGGCGATGGCAATGGCGCGATCGGTGCGCGGATCCACCTCGACGCCCAAATAGCACAGGTTGGTGGCGCTCGCCCATTTGGTTTGGGGGTAGGTCCCCACCGGCAGCACCGCGACGCTGGGCGCGTCCCGGTAGAAGGCCCGATAGATCGTCACCAGGTCCTCGCCCACCAAGCCTGGGTCGCGCAGGGTGGCGTAGGTGGTTGCCAGCATGCCGCGCGGCACGGGCAGCAAGTGCGGCGTGAACTGAACCCGCACCTCGTAGCCGGCCAGCTCGCTGCACACTTGCTCGATTTCGGGGGTGTGCCGGTGGCCGGCAACGCCGTAGGCCCCTACCGAGTCCCCCGCTTCGGCCAGCAGCAGGTGAGTCTTGGCTTGCCGGCCAGCCCCGGAGGTACCGGATTTGGCATCAACGATCGCGCTCTCGGGCACGATCAGCCCTTGCTTGAGCAGCGGCAGCAGCGCCAGCAGGCTGGCGGTGGGGTAGCAGCCCGGACAGCCCACGAGCCGGGCCTCCCGGATGGACTCGCGATAGAGCTCGGGCAGCCCATACACCGCCATGGCGGCCGTGGCCCGATCGCGGCGCTCGATGTTGTAAGTGGCGGTGTAGGTCTCAAGGTCCCAGAAGCGATAGTCCGCCGAGAGATCCAGCACCCAGCACCCGCGCTCCAGCAGTTGCGGGGCCAGCTCGCAGGCGATCCCGTTGGGCAGTGCCAAAAAGACTGCCTGGCAGCGCTGGGCGATGCGCTCGGGCTCGATCGCTTCAATGGGCCGATCGATGTGGTGGCCCAGGTGGGGATAGATGTCGGCAAACGAGCGCCCGACGCTGCTGTTGCCGCCCAGGTAGGCAATCTCGATCTCGGGGCGATCGCTCAGCAGCCGGATAAGCTGGACGCCGCCGTAGCCAGAAGCGCCCACGATCCCAACTGAGACGCGCTCGCCCATGATCTAGTTCCCTTTGGCCGCACTTGGCCGCATTCTACTACCGCGCTCGAGCGACGAACCCCCCATCCGCGCCCGCCTCGGATCGGCAGCGGCGCGGCGAGCTACAATCGGGGGCAGCCGTCATTCATAAAAGTTTATATTTTGCGCGCGTTCGCTGCCAGCAGGCACCGATGGGCTAGTGGTCGCATTTGACAGCATTGAAGCCGCGCTGGATGAGATCCGCAACGGTCGCCCGGTGGTCGTCGTCGATGACGAAAACCGCGAAAACGAGGGCGATCTGATCTGCGCGGCCCAATTTGCAACGCCCCAAGCGATCAACTTCATGGCTGTCGAGGCCCGGGGGCTGATCTGCCTGGCCATGACGGGCGAGCGCTTGGATGCCCTCAACTTGCCGCTGATGGTGGGCGAGCAAACCGACAGCAACCAAACCGCCTTTACCGTCAGCATCGATGCAGCCGCTCACCTAGGCGTCACCACCGGCATCTCGGCCGACGATCGCGCCAAAACCATTCAAGTGGCGATCAACCCCTACTCGCAACCGGCGGATCTGGCCCGGCCGGGGCACGTCTTTCCCATCCGCGCCCACCGAGGCGGCGTGCTCAAGCGGGCCGGCCATACCGAAGCCGCCGTCGATTTGGCCCGGCTGGCCGGGCTGCTGCCGGCGGGCGCCATCTGCGAGATTCAAAACCCCGATGGCTCCATGGCGCGGCTGCCGGAGCTAGTGGACTACGCCCGCCGGCACGGCCTCAAGCTCGTCAGCATCGCCGATTTAATCGGCTATCGGCTGCGCCACGATCGCTTTGTCTACCGCGAAACGGTCTGCCACTTTCCCAGCCAGTTTGGCGACTTCCAGCTGTATGCGTTTCGCAACACCCTGGATGGCAGCGAGCACATTGCCATCGTCAAAGGCGATCCGGCCCAGTTCGAGCGGCAGCCGGTAATGGTGCGCATGCACTCGGAATGCCTGACCGGCGACGCGCTGGGCTCGTTGCGCTGCGACTGCCGCATGCAGCTGCAGGCTGCCCTCAAAACCATCGAGAATGCCGGGCTGGGGGTGGTGGTCTACCTGCGGCAAGAGGGGCGCGGCATTGGCCTGGTCAACAAGCTCAAGGCCTACTCGCTCCAGGACATGGGCCTGGATACGGTCGAGGCCAACGAGCGCTTGGGGTTCCCGGCGGATCTGCGCGACTACGGCATGGGGGCCCAAATCCTCAACGACCTGGGCATCCGCCAGATCCGGTTGATTACCAACAACCCGCGCAAGATCGCCGGTCTAAAAGGCTACGGGCTGGAAATTGTTGACCGGGTACCGCTGTTGGTGGAGGCCACCGACTACAACGCCACCTACCTGAGCACCAAGGCCCAAAAGATGGGCCACATGCTATTGCAGACCTATCTGGTCAGCGTGGCCATCGACTGGCGCGATCGCCTCGATACCCCCACCGAGCGCTACGAGCGCTTGGAGAAGCTGCGCCATCTAGCCTACGCCCACAATCTGGTATTGCAAGAAGAAACGCGGCCGGTGGCCATCGCCATTTTTGGCGAGCCCGCGCTCACGGTGCACCTGGGCTTCGACCAATCGCAGCTGGCCGATCCGGGGTGGTACTGCGATCCCGAGCATCCCTACGTGGGCGCTATTGCGAGCATTCTGGATGCGATCGCGCGCTGGCCCCAGGTGCAGCGGCTGGAGTTTTTGGTCTCGAGCGGCGACGACCCCATGAAGGGGCTGCAAGTGCAGCTCGATCGCGAGAGTTTGTCCTTTAAGCAGGTGCCCTCCGAGCTCTGCAACCGGCTGGAGACGCAAAAGATTTACAGCTTCAGCACCCCTAGTGGGGACTAAGCCCGGGCGCAGCGGCTTTTAGAATTGGGGCGGATTGGCAAGCCACAAACGCATCCGCCCATGCCCGTGGTCCACAACGAGCGGCTCCTGGACTGGCTGGGGACCGACTACAACGCCGCCGGCCTGCAGCAGCTGCGGGCCTTTTTGGCGCACCAGGGCACCCTGCAGTTCCCTAGCTTGCCCAACGGCCTGTTCCCGGCTGCCAGCGTCAGCAGCGAGACCGCCTACACCGGCTACGCCCACGTCTGGATCCGCGACAACATTCACATCGCCCACGCCCACCACGCCACCGGCCGTACGGCGGTCGCGGCCCGCACGCTCGAGACGCTGATGGCCTACTGGCAAAAGCACCGCCACCGGCTGGATGCCATCATTGCCGGCCGCGCCCATCCCCAGGACCCCATGGCCCGGCCCCAGGTGCGCTTTGACGGCCGCAACCTGGCCGAGCTGTCGCAAAAGTGGGCCCACGCCCAAAACGACGCGCTGGGCTATTTCCTGTGGCTCTACAGCACGCTGGCGCGCGAGGGGGCCATCACCCTTAGCGCCGAAGCGGCCGAGACGCTGGCGCGCTTCCCACCCTACTTGCGCGCCATCCAGTATTGGGCGGACCAAGACAGCGGCCACTGGGAAGAGACCCCCAAAATTGAGGCCTCCAGCATTGGGACGGTCCTGGCGGGGCTCAAGGCCCTGCAGTCCCTGAGCGATCGCGGCGATTGCCCGCAGCTGGATGCCCGCGAGCTCGCCGATCTAATTGCGCGCGGCGAGGGGGCCCTCAGCGAGATCCTGCCGGCGGAGTGCGTGCAGTCCCATCCCAGCCAGTACCGGCGCTACGATGCCGCGCTGCTGTTTTCGATCTATCCGCTGCAGGTGGTTGGGACCGAGATGGCCGATCGCATCCTCGAGGACGTCACCACCCAGCTGCAGGGGACCTACGGCATCCGCCGCTACCGCGGGGACTCCTACTGGTGCGGCGACTACAAGCAGAAACTGGCCCCCGAGGAGCGCACGGCCGATTTTAGCGATCGCATTGAGGCGCGCGATGCGCTGCTGGCGCCCGGGGACGAAGCGCAGTGGTGCATTTTCGATCCCATCGTCTCGACGATCTACGGCCGCCGCTATCAAGCCTGGGGCCAACCGCACGACCGGGAGCGCCAGATTCACTACCTCAACCGCGCGCTGGGCCAGCTCACCGGTCCCGACAGCGGCTTTGAAGCGCTCCGCTGCCCCGAGCTCTACCACCGCGAAGGCGAGCGCTACGTCCCCAGCGATGCCACGCCGCTGCTGTGGACCCAAGGCAATTTGGCCGTGGCGCTGGAAGCAATGGCGCAGAGCGTGCAGGAGCCCGAATGAGCGTGGAAGCGGCCACCGGCGAGACCGCGATCGCGCAGAACCTGGAGCGCTTTCTGGCGGTGCTGGCGGTGTCGCTGAGCGTCGCTACCCTCTCGCAGGTGGTGAGTTGGCTGCGCCAAGTTCCCTACACGCTGCTGCTGACTGTAGCCGGGCTGGGACTGGCTGTGTTGGACGTGCAGCTGGTCAGCCTCTCGCCCGAGCTGATTCTGGAGATCTTTTTGCCGCCGCTGCTGTTTGAGGCGGCTTGGAACATCCGCTGGCGCAACCTGCGGCGCAACTTGGTGCCTGTCCTGCTGTTTGCCGCGGCCGGCACGCTGGTCTCAGTGGTGGGCATTGGCTGGGCCCTGAGCGCGTTCACGGCGTTCTCGCTGCCGGTGGCGCTGCTGGTAGGCGCCAGCTTGGCTGCCGTGGATCCGGTGGCGGTCATCGCGCTGTTTCGCGAGTTGGGTGCTGGCGAGCGGCTGACCGTGCTGATGGAGGGCGAGAGCCTGTTCAACGATGGCGTCGCCGTGGTGGCGTTTAGCCTGCTGGTGGGTATCCCGCTGGGCACCGAGACCTTCGACTGGACGGTGACGGCCACCCGATTTTTGACCTTTGCCGGACTGGGGGTAGGCATCGGCTGCCTGGTGGGCTTTGGCATTGCCTACCTCACCCAGCGCTTTGACCTGCCCTCAGTCGAGCAAGCGCTGACGCTGGTGGCGGCGTACGGCACCTACTTGCTGGCCGAGGAAGCAGGCGGCTCGGGGGTTATTGGCGTGGTCGTCGTGGGCCTGATCCTGGGCAATTTTGGATCCCGCATCGGCATGAATCCGCGCACGCGGTTGCTGGTAAGCGAGTTTTGGGAGTTTTTGGCCTTTTTTGTCAACTCCATTGTCTTTTTGCTCATTGGGGACCAAATCGACATTGCCAGCCTAGGCGACAGCCTCGACTTCATCCTGCTGGCGATCACTGCAACGCTCATAGCGCGGGCCGCAGCCATTTACGGCCTGGGCAGCCTCAGCGACGCGCTGGCTGGCACCCAACTGGGGTGGCGCGTGCAAACCGTGCTCTGGTGGGGCGGGCTGCGCGGCTCGGTCTCCATTGCCCTGGCGCTGAGCGTTCCGGTAGCGCTGGAGGCGCGCCAGAGCATTATCGAGACGGTGTTTGGGGTGGTGCTGTTTACGCTGCTGGTGCAGGGGTTGAGCGAGCGCTGGGTGCTGCAGAGGCTGGGCATGACCGGCGACCGGGCGACCCAGCAGGCCTACGCCCAAGCGGTGGCGCGCCGCGTGGCTCTGCAGCGCGCGCTGGATTACCTCTCGCAAGCCGAGGAATCGCCCGAGATCGAGCTGGCGTCCTATCAGCCCGAGCACGAGACGGTCCGCGCCAAGCTCCAGGACGTCGAAGCCGAGATCGAGCGCTTGCAGCAAGCCAGCCCCGGATTGCGATCGCTGGATCGCGAGCGCCTGCGCGAGCGGCTGCTGGACATTGAAGCCGATACCTACGCCGAGTTCCTACAAGCGGGACGCCTCGATTGCAACCTGCAACCGCTGCTGCGCGATCTGCTAGACGAGAGCACCTAGAATTGCCTTTTGCTGTAAAGGCGCAACGCTACTATGGAAAACGCAGGCTGTTATTAGCCCTCTTTGGGGATGCCAATACTAATTGAAATATACCTGTAGTAGCAGCACTCAGGGGGAATTGTTATGACCTATAAATCCAAGGCAATCGCAAACTACTTTATCGACCGCGCTAGAGAGGAGGGACGCAGTCTTACTCCCTTGCAACTGATTAAGTTAGTTTATATTGCGCACGGCTGGCATCTTGCTATAACGGGAAACCCCTTAATAGAAGAGCGGGTTCACGCCTGGAAATACGGACCAGTAATTGAGGATCTATACCATGCCTTTAAAGAGTTTGGGGGCAGGCCAGTCGAACGGAAAGCCCAGGAAGTTAGGCCGCTAAACAATAGCTTCCATGCCGAAATCCCCGAACTGGATGAAACCGATCCAAGCTACAATAAAGCGATCGAGATACTCGACCGCGTATGGAAATCGTACTCGCACTACTCGGCTGGGAACCTTGTAGAAGTCACGCATGCTGCAGGAACACCTTGGTCCGAGGCTTACAACGAGCGTGGCCCCAATGCTGTCATCCACGATGATGACATTCGGAAATGCTTTATTGAAAAAGCGCACGCAAGGCACGCTCGAAACCATTAACGCTTGAGATGGCAAATGAGCCAGAGCAAAGCGATCCTCCCTCTGTCGAGGATATTGGCGAAACCGCACCGGACAAACCTAGTGAAGAGTCTAAAACTCTAGCTCAAGAGTTCGGTCAAACTTCCAAAAGGGATTACGATCGGGAATTACAGGACGAGAAATTAAAGCAGCAGCAGCAAGACCGTCAAGGCCGTGGAAAATTCACCTGCACCATATTTATCTTAATTTGCTGTTGGCTGGCTGGACTTATAACGATTCTGCTTTTTCAGGGATGGGAATTCTGCGGATTCAAGCTCTCGAATGCTGTTTTGATTACCTTTATTGGTGGCACAACCGGTAACGTTATTGGCCTGCTGTTTATCGTCCTACGCTATCTGTTCCCAAAAGGTTGATTGAGGAGATCTCTTTAGCAGAACGACTTTGTTCGTGAACGATATCTGTTAAAACAATTGAGAGGCTAGTGGATTTCCCACTAGCATAGGGGGTGCTGGTAAGTGGGTCGGCGTCATACCAATTTGAGCAGTGGATGCACGTTTACCAAAGAACATGACTCCCATATTGAGGGGGTTTCGAAGGTCAAAATCTAGTGCACAAGCCACGAGAATTGGTATCAGTGGGGTCGAACAGTACGGAGCCGAGGGAGTCCTCCGCTCTCTCGTCATTGAATCCTCGAAGCGCGGGATGGGGTATGGGAAAGCTCTCTGTGACGCTCTGGAAACGAGCGCGAAGGCAGCAGGCGTCACAACGCTATACCTCCTAACTGCGAGTGCAGCCAAGTTCTTTGCCGCCCGAGGTTACGTCAAAATCGACCGGAGCGATGCTCTAGTCGTGGTCCGCCGAACGCCAGAGTTTACCGATCTTTGCCCCGAGATGGCGGTCTGTATGTACAAACTGCTGTAGCTCACGCCTCCACAAACAGGAGCTGGCTTTTCGTACGTTCTGCTTTTAAGTTTGAAGTTGCATGCACTTGAAATCACATTTTATTTTACTCTTAGCCATGACTGATATCAACTACGGGTAATATTACACTTTCTTAGCGGAGCAAACCGCTCGGCTCGTCTACGCAGCAGGAAAAATTTTTTCCTGCTAGAGTAAAAGCATGCATCAAAAGGTTGTCCGCTACCGCCAGGAGCAGGAGTTGACCCAAGCTCAGCTGGCCGAGCGAGTCGGCTGCACCAAGCGTCACATCCGAGGGGTTGAAGCCGGCGAAAACGCCTCAGCGCCCTTATTCGCCGGTTGGAAGTAGCCTTGGGATGCAGGCCGCAAGACCTCATTGGAGACCATAATGAAACCTTGTAACCTCGCTGCAGCGCTAGTTGTTGCCGCAGCTACTACCGCTGCATCCGCCCCCGCGTTTGGGTATTCGAACGCAACTCGCATTAGCTTTCCCAGAGGCGGCTACTGCGGCTCTTTCTCCGGTGAGATCTCGACTCCTCATCGTTTTCTGCTGGGGCTACGTTCAGGGCAAGTGCTTAGAGTTGAAACGTCGGGCGAAACGTATCCTGTTAAAGTGGTTGTCCAACAGTTGAGGTGGCACCATCTCAGCACCACGGAGAGGTTTATAACTATCAACTGCCTGCAAGCGGCGATTATGCAGTAGCCGTTCGCTCGCAGACTGGCTACGCCCGCCTGCAGTTTTGCGCCAACTAACCAAGCGTGGTTGGGGAATTGAGTCTGGAATGTCCCAGGCTCTGCCGCAGCCGTCCTCTAGCGCCGTGGTGGCATGGCTGCAGCGCAGCCAGTAGGGCGAGACCTGCTCGGTAATGTCGGTCCAGCGGACTGCCTGCGGCAGTTGGTGCAGTCGCTGCCAGAGGGCTTTGGGGACTAGCACCGTGAGCGTCTTGTGCCTGCTATAGACCGTGGCCTAGCTGCCGCAATCGCGCGGTGCCAGGTCCTGCCAGTGCAGGTTGTAGGCCTTACTGACTCGCAACCCGCAGCGGTTACAGCAGTGCCAGCGGGACACGATCGCGCTCGGCGCTGCAATCAGCCGCTCGGCATAATCAGAGCTTAGGATGCCCCCATTGCAGGTGTCCCAAACAGCCGGCGGCGAGATGGCTGAGCCAGCGGACAAAGGGACCGCATGGGGCTGGCCCGATCCGGAGGAGCTACCCGAACCGTTGCTTCCCTAGCCTATGGTTCGCTAAGCGCCTATGGTTCGCTAAGCGCCGATAACACTACTACTTGCGAGGGAGGAGCGGCGAGTACGTTTAGTAAGCACAAAACTCGATTTTGCCGCTACGCGCGGGCGCACTCACCTCGACGATGTAGTCGCCGGCTTGCGGGATGCGATAGTTCGCTTGGTTGGGGGCCGCTTGCCACCCCGAGAGCATCCCGGTTGGCCCCGAAACGGCAATCCGATAGCTAGGCCCCAAGTTTCGCGTCACTAGCGTTTGGCCGCGGGCTAGCTCCAACAGAAACTGCCGGTCGCCACTCAATTGGCCGGCGTAGGTACTGCAATAACTTCCCCGCGGAAACTCGATTCGCGTTGTCTTGCCCTGTCCCCACGCAGGCACGCTGCTTGCAGCAAAGGCAACGATGGAAGCAACGGCGGCGTTAGCGAGGGCTCGATAGGTCATTGGATGCAGTCCCAACAGCAGCAATCGCCACTCTTGACTAGCGCTTATACGAATAGCCGAGCGCTTCCCAGGTGTCAAGCGGCAAAGCAGCACGCTCGCAACCTTGCGGTTGGTTGGCAGTGGCAAAACTACCTAGGTAGCGCTCACTTACTGAGTAGCGCTATTGACAATCCCCCTAGCGGGGATTGCGTTTTTGGCGACCTTCCCAAAAAGCTGGATTCAGCAGTCTTTGCTGCTTCAAGCAACGCCGCCATGCCGGATGGCAGCAAGGCCGGTGCCGGATTGCGTTTGACGCCAACCGCCGTGATCGCTGCCTCTACCTGCCACCTGAGGAGGCCAAGCATTACCTAGAAGGCTTAGTCGCTCCCTTCCAGCCGCCGGATGCCGAAGCGCCCCTGCCTGCCGACTGCGGTTGAGCGTTGCCTAGCGGCTCAAAACGCAAACTCCGTCCGGAGGACGCCCACAAAGACCGTATCGCTATCGCTGTTGTGGTTGGGGTTAATGAGCGCATAACCGCCGGGCGTAATGTGGAGGCGCTCCGTGATGGGATAGCGGTACTGTCCCTCAACCAACACCGAGGTCCCTTCGTCTTCGTAGGTAGCCGTATTGCCGCTACGGGTGTCCTCGAGCGTGGCGTCGCTAGCAGCGACCTTGGGCGGAATGGCAACGCTCACCCCCAACCGGTCGCCTTCCCGGGCTAGGTCCAGAAATGACAGGGTGGCACCGACGCTCCAGAGATCGGCATTGTCGCCGTCTGCCGCTATCAAATTTACGCTGGGGTCAAGACTGACGGATCGGCGACCGGTCACCTGCGGATCGGCGTTGGCATAGCTCCCCCACAAAGCGAAGTTAATGTCCTGGCCGATTTGGAAGTTGCTTTGGAGGCCGAAGCGATCGCTGGTTGTGGGAAGGGAGCCAAAGGGCTGTTGCCCGATGGGACTGCCCGCACCAACTACACTGGAGGCCGATTTGAAGTCGCTATCAGTGTAGGTGTGCGCGTAGGTAAAGGCTAAGTCGATACTGTCATTAGGCTCAAAGCGGAGTTGGGCGAGCGCGCCGGTATTGCCTTGAAACAAGCCTTCTCCGCCGGGGCGGGGATTGCGCGCATCGCCTCCAACACCATAGAAAACGCCCAAGCTCAGCGCATCCGAGAAATCAAAGCTCGTGCCCACTGAAAAATCTTGCGGGATGCCAAACACGAGTTGGTCGCGCTGCAGCATCGAGCTCAAGCTGCCGCTATTGTCCTGCCTAAAGAGTGGATTGAGCGGGCGGATGGCGCCTTCATCGGCATCGACACCAGCAGCGCCAATAAAGACGCGCGTACGCTGACCGAGGGGAAATTCGTAGGCCAGCGCATCGAGCACGATGTCATTATTGCCACCACCCAAATCCAGGGCAGTCATGTCAGTGCCGGTGGTTGCGGCGCCAAACGATTCGATATTGCGCGCTTCGTACTCTACCGCCAGCTCATCGCGACCGGTAAAGCTGCTAGTGATGGCCAAAACCGCTCGGTTGCCAAAAACGGTTTCGTCTTGGACGGCGTTGGTCCTTGGCTCTCCGTCGAAGGTCAGGTTCTCGAACTGACCGGCTAACGTCCCGACCGAATCAGCATCGAAAGCCTTAGCAAGAGTAAAAACGACCGTCCCGGAGAGCTTGGCCGTGGTGGAAAATTGGTTTTCCTCCAGCGTGGCAACGCGGCCTTCCAGGTTGTCCGCGCGCGTACCTAGCGTGGCGAGCTCGGCCTCGAATTCTTCGACTAGGCGCTGCAGTGTTTGCAGGTCCTCCTGACTTACCTGTTGCTGCTCTAGAGCCTGCAGGCATGAGTTGAAGCCGGCAACGAATTCGTAGCGGGTTAGGGCGCGGTCGCCGCGATAGGTTTGGTCTGGATAGCCCTCGATGCAGCCGTAGGTCTCGACCAGATTGCGCAGGGCTTCAAACACCCAGTCGCCTGGGGAAACATCGCGCAGTTGCGAGACGCTGTTGATCTGACTCTGGATGCGATCGCTTCGATTGCTGTAGTTCTCGATGCGATCGAGCGTTGCCGAGCGATCACTTGCCGGGACAGGGCTTGCCTCGCTGGCATTACCCCAAGTCCCAAGCAGCAGAGAAGCACCTGCCACGGCCGGGACCATCCGTTCCCAGGGCTGAACTAATTGTTTCATTACCGACTCCTCACACGAACAGAAAAACCGATCGCCCAAATGGCTGCGGCCGTCAAATGACAGGCATCGCAGTCCGGATTGGGCCAAGGCTCTCAAAGCACGATTTCGCAGCCGCCGGCTGGTAAACAATCCCCAGTGGGGGCATTGCCAATCCATTTGTAGATTGCTATATCGCGCACCCCCGCAGACGCCCCCCCTTCACAACAAAAAGAGGGACTAGGTCCCCCCCGTTTCAACGGATTGGACGCGTTCAGAGCAGGAGTGGCCATCGCTAGATACGCAGTCGTTGCCTCACCCACCGGGCCCGAGGCTTTGCTGGTGGATAGTATGGGCCTGTTACTAGCGGTAGTCGTGACCGCCGCTAATACGCTAACCAGCAAAGGATGCCGCCGCTATTGCACCGGTTCCAGTTCCGGCGAGGCTGGTTCCATTGCCTGCGGCTCATCTGGGGTGACTGGGCCTATTGGGGAGCAAGCGTTGTGCGAGTAAGTCCCGGAGCAGTTCAACTACATACTGGCAGTGCTGGAGCGGCCCCGAGGCCATTGCTTCCGACTGGTGCCCTGGCGTTATTACTTTTAAACCAAAGAAGATCACAATAAGCAGCGACGGCCCACTGGTGGAGGGCTTGCTGGATGCGGGGGGTGGACTTTGGGGGTCTGCCAAGCCCAATGCTTGCTCGCTCCCCAAGTCCCCTTATTATTGTGACTTATCTTGCTTTATACCAATTTGAGCAGCAGATGCACGCTTACCAAAGAACATGACTCCCATATTGAGGGGGTTTCGAAGGTCAAAATCTAGTGCACAAGCCACGAGATTTGGTATTAAGCTTATACCAATCCTCGTAGTTTATGCACTAGATCGCGATCCCCCCGAAACTCCTTCAATATGGGAGTCATGTTCTTTGGTAAGCGTGCATCTGCTGCTCAAATTGGTATTAATACTTCATCCAGCCGTCCAGAACGGCTTTCTCTTTCGGCACTTCCCGCGGCCAGAGCCGATTCACAAGGATGTGGATATTGTCATCGCAGGCGATATCGTTTTAGATGCGTTTTGTCCTGACAGTTATTATCCGAATTCACTTACCCCGTGGAGATGCTATAGAGACCGACAATGCCGAAGATGATCGCGGCGATAAAAAAGAGGCGAAGGCTAGTTGCCGGTTCGTTGAACAAAACAATGCCGAGCAATGCGGTTCCGACGGCGCCGATTCCTGTCCAGACAGCATAAGCAGTCCCAATCGGTAGATCCCGGAGTGCGATTGCTAGCAACACCATACTGATGATGAGTGCGCTGACGGTCCCTACTGTTGGGAGCAGTTTTGAGAGGCCGTCAGAATACTTCAAGCCGATCGCCCAAGCAACCTCGAATAGGCCAGCTGCAAAGAGCACGAGCCACGACATTTCTTTTTCTTACCGAACGGGCTATGGCTTTCGGTGTAGTAAGGTCACAACCCTTTCCATTGGAACACCGCTGTGGCGGGGTGTCGACTCGCAATTTAAGTACTAGCAGTTGCAGTTGGTTGCAGCACGCGCACACGACAGCCCCCGAGTTGCCAGATGTCCCAATCGTAAGAAAGCTGCCAGGCGCATGCCCGGCAGCGGTCAGGTCGATCTGGATCCAATGCAAGGATCGCATCATTCCCGTTATAGGGAACTACGGATTAGTCTATATGAACTGGTAAAGCTTTAAGATTTGTTTTGCCTATAACTAAGATTGGCTTTGCTGCTAGGTTGCTGTTCCCTATTGCGCCAGACGCTTATTGGAAGCGAGAGCGCAACTCGGCATCCGCATCATCGGCGAGCCCCAGCGCCCGAACGACTGCCGAGAGAATGGGGTCCCAATCGGCATTGCCTTCGCGGGTCAATGTCACAAAGTTGTTGGCAGCAAACGCGTTCTGAACGCCTTGAATGTCGGCGAGTTGGGCAACCGCATCAGGGGTGCCTTCCGGGATCTGACCCGCTTTTAGCGTCAAGGGTTGCTCGGCAATGGTTTCGTCGAGATTGAGCTTGATGGAGTTGGGATTGGGCGTTGCCTCAACCGAGGTCAGTTTCATGAGCAAGCGTTTGACTCGCGGGGGCTTTGCAGCAAGGCTATCACGTTGCCCAGCGCGCGCTCGGGGACCGCTCCAGCACCTAACGCTCCATTGGTGTAGGCCACTGCAGGCGGGGCAGCATGGGGAAAGCTATCGTGCCCTGCCCGATCTCGCGCATGAGCATTGCCCGTACCATTTGCCTGGGTTTCCTGGCGGCCATTGCGGCCGGCACGCTTTTGCTGCTGCTGCCGTTTGCCACTGACAGCAGCGGCTGGGGCGATCCGCTCGTGGCGCTGTTCACTGCCACTTCCGCGGTTTGCGTTACGGGGCTCATTGTGGTCGATACGGGCAGCTACTTTTCGGGCTGGGGCGAAGCCATCGTGCTGCTGCTAATGCAAATTGGCGGCCTGGGCTATATGACCAGCAACACGCTGCTCGTGCTGCTGGTGGGCCGCCGCTTCGACCTGCGCCAAAAATTTGCCATTCAGGAAACCTTCGATCAGCCCATGCTGCAGGGCAGCCGCAACTTGGTGGGCTCCATTGTGGTCATGACGTTGGCGTTTGAGGCTGTTGGGTTCGTGCTGCTGCTGGATTTGTTTGCTGCCGACTACGGCTGGGGCCGGAGCGCCTGGCTGGCACTGTTTCACAGCGTCAGCGCTTGGAACAATGCCGGGTTTAGCCTGTTTGAAGACAGCCTAATGGCCTATCGGGATTCGCTGCAGGCCAACGCCGTATTTGCAGCCGCGATTGTATTAGGTGGGTTGGGCTATCAGGTCATCATTGAGCTTTACGGGCGCGCGATCGACTGGTGGCGTCGCAACCCGAGGCGGTACCTGCCTTCGCTCAACTTCAAAGTCGTTACCAGTACCACGGCATTGCTGCTGGTAGCCGGCACCCTGTTGCTGTGGCTGACCGACCTGCACCGGCTGCAGGCAGCAGGGATGCTGGCAGCAGGATTTCAATCGGTGACGGCCCGCACGGCAGGATTCAACACCATCGACATCGCCCAGCTCTCCACGGCAGGGCTGTTCGCCACCATCGCGCTGATGTTTGTGGGGGCAAGCCCCAGCGGGACGGGGGGCGGCATCAAAACGACGACGTTGCGCATCCTCTCGGCTTGCACGCGCGCTACTTTGCAGGGCAAGCGCGAGGTCACGCTCTACGAGCGGCGCTTGCCCACAGTGGTGATTTTTAAGGCCGTTGGCGTCGCGTTCGGATCGGTGGCAGCCATCCTCGCCGGTACCATCTTGGTTTCGCTCACCGATCCGGGCTTTCCCTTCATTCAAGTGCTGTTCGAGGTGACCTCGGCATTCGCCACAGTCGGGCTCTCGACCGGCATTACGGGGGATCTCTCGATCCCGGGCAAGCTCGTGCTGGTTTGTACGATGTACGTAGGCCGGGTCGGCATTCTGGTGTTTGTGGGGGCAATCTTGGCGCCGCCGCGCCGGCGGGCTCTTGAATACCCGGAAGAGACGCTAATGGTAGGCTAGCACCCCCCTCGTACGGCGCTCTCAGAGAGCCGCGATCCCATGGCTACAGGCAGCGAGCGTTCCAGCGCCGAGCCAGCCCAACGGCGCTTCCACCGCGGCGGGCTGCGATCGCTGCGGTTTTTGCGCAACCTCCCCCACGACAACTGCCAGTTTGCCATCATTGGCTTGGGGCGCTTCGGCCAAGCGGTTTGCCAGTCGCTGTACCGCATGGGGTACCAGGTCCTGGGCACCGATCGCGACGAGGCGCTCGTCTCGCAAGCCCTGGGCGAGCGCATGGCCTCCCACGCCATCCGATTCGATGCCACCGATTCGGGCGCCCTGCGCGAGGCCGGCATTTTCGAGTTCGACACGGTGGTGGTTGCCATCGGCCATTACCTGCAAGAGAGCATCGTCACCACCCTCAACGTCAAAGAAGCGGGCGTCCCCTACGTGGTGGCCAAAGCCTCCTCGGCTACCCACGGCAAGCTCCTGGACCGCGTTGGTGCCGACCACGTGGTCTACCCCGAGCGCGAGGCCGGTCAGTCGCTGGCCTACGAGCTGACCAAACCCGAGATTCTGGCCCGCTTCGACCTCGACCCCGATAACAGCATTGTCGAGGTGCTGGTGCCCCGCCAGTTTGATGGCAAAACCATCGCCGAGCTGCAGCTACGCAACCGCTACGGCGTTACCGTGATCGCCCTCAGCGACGGCGACAAGTTTGACATCAACCCCGGCCCCAACCAACCGCTGCGCGAAGGCACGGCGATGGTCGTGGTTGGCGCCAACCGCGACATCCAGCGCTTGCCCAAGCACACCAAGGCCGAAGCTGCCCCAAGCGAGCGGAGCTGAGGCAGCCGGCTCAGGCCACCACCGCTGCCGGGGTGATGAGCATGGCATCCCCAAACGAGTAGAAGCGATAGCGCGCTGTGATCGCCGCCCGATAGAGCGCCAGCAGGCGCTCGCGTCCCAGAAAAGCGCTCACCATCATCAACAAGCTTGAGCCCGGGAGGTGGAAGTTGGTCATGAGCCCGTCCACCACCTGCGGCCGGTACCCCGGATAGATAAACAGATTCGTTTGGCCCTCAAATGCGCCCAGCTCGCCGCGCGCCCAAAAGGCCCCCTCCAGGGCGCGCACCACCGTGGTGCCCACTGCAATCACCCGCCCGCCGGCGGCACGCGTGCGCGCGACCCGCTCGGCCGTGGCGGCCGGCACGGCCAGCCACTCCCGGTGCATGCGGTGCGCGCCAATTTCGGCTGCCTCAACCGGCCGAAACGTTCCCAGGCCCACATGGAGCGTGAGCTCGGCAATGCCAATGCCGCACTGCTGCAGGCGCTGCAGCAGCTCATCCGTTAAGTGCAGGCCGGCCGTTGGGGCCGCAACAGCCCCCGGCGAGCGCGCATATGCGGTCTGGTATTGCTCGCGGGCCGACTGGGTGTCGGCAATGTAGGGCGGTAGGGGCATGCGGCCGTAATGGGGCAGCAGCGACTCGAGCGCGCACCCCGCTGGCAGCTCGAAGCGCAGCCAGCGCCCGCCCGTTTCGGCATCGCGATCGATGGCCGTGGCTTCCAGCGGCTGCCCGCCTGACTGCAGCGGATCGAAGCGCAGCCGCGTTCCCGGGCGCACCCGCTTGCCGGGTTTGACCAGCGCCAACCAGCAACCCGACGAGCTGGCCTCCAGCAGCAGCACCTCGACTTCTGCGCCTGTGGGCTTGCGGCCGTGGAGGCGCGCTGGTAGAACGCGCGTGTTGTTGAGCACCAGCAGATCGCCTGCCTGCAGCCACTCGGGCAAATCCCGCACGGTGGCGTGCGCGTGCGAGCGGGCCCCCACCACCAGCAGGCGCGCCCGATCACGCGGCGAAACCGGCGTTTGCGCGATCCGCTCGGGCGGGAGCGTGTACTCGTAGCTCGCGCGCCAGCGGTCTGCACCGCTATGGGGTGAGCTTGCCATGAGTCCTCGGGCGGGGTCTTTGCCTCCCCTTTCTAGACTGCAACGGTCGCCTGCCGGCCAGCGGCGCAGCCTCAGGCCCCAAACGCCGCCGGGATGTAAGCCTGTAGGGCGAGCTGGTAGCTCTGCCACAACTGCGGTGGCCCCAGCGCCGTGGCGTCCGGGAGCGGCTGCGCCGGTGGGTGCCGGAAGTACCGACTCGTCACCAGGGCCAGATTGAAGCGGCACGGCAGCTCAGCGAGCTGGGGCGAGTGGGCCAGAAACGCTTCCGCAGCGTGCCAGATCCGGCGCTGCTCGGCGGGCGTTACGGCCAGTTGGCCGCCGGCATCCCAGCTGCCGCGGCTGCGCGTTTTGACCTCGACAAACGCCAGCATGCCAGCCCCCGCCGGATGGCGCGCGATCAGATCCAGCTCGCCCCAACGGCAGCGCCAGCGGCGATTGCAGACCTGCCAGCCTTGGGCCGTCAGCCATTGGGCTGCAACGCGCTCGCCCGCTGCGCCCAGGCTGGTCTCGCTCGGATGGGATGCGGGAATAGGCGGCACGCGGCAAGCTGGTAGGATAGCTTTAGCATAGCAACGCGCCGCTTGCGCTCGCTGAAGCGATGATTGCGCCCGTTCCCAAGCAGCGGATCGCCCGTTCGGCTATCGCTCTACTGGCTGCGCTTGCACTAGTGGTGCCGGCTGCCCCGGCCGCCGCGCAAGGGGTGGGCGAGGACTACGACCGGCAGTTTTTGGTCGAGGCTGACTTTGCCGGTCAGGACCTGCGCGAGGTCAGCTTTATCAAGGCCAACCTGCGCAATAGCGATTTCTCGGGCGCCGACCTCATGGGGGCGAACCTGTTTGCCGCCAACCTGGAAGGCGCCAATTTAGAAGGGGCCAACTTGCGGTTGGCAACCCTAGACTCGGCGCGCATGAGCTATACCAACCTCAAAAACGCCATTCTGGAAGAGACCTTTGCCGCCAACACCAACTTTGACGGCGCCACCATCGAGGGGGCTGACTTCACGGACGCGCTGCTGAGCCCAGACACGCGCCTCCAGCTCTGCCAGCACGCCCAAGGCACCAATCCCCAAACCGGTCGCGCCACGCGCGAGACCTTGCGCTGCCGCTAGAGCACTCCTGGTCTCAGCTGCGTCCGGAAGCCGGGATGTCCAAGATCTGGGCGATGGAGAACTGGCGCTGCCGATCCAGCGCCTCAATTTGGCGCTGGGCGTTGTAGAACTCGCGGCAGTAGTACTGCCAGCGCTCAGGCTGAGTGTTGGGATCGAGCTGCTGCCAGCGCTGCAGGCAATAGTGCTTGTGCTTTTCGTACAGCGATCGCTCCATGGCCGCGATCGCGGCGCTCACCACCAGTGAGGCGCGGCTGATGTCGCGCTCGCCTTTCTCGTCCAGATAGAACAGGTGGGCGAGCTGCTGCCACTGCTGCGGAAAATCGGCACTTTGCTCGCGCAGCTCGGCCAGCAGCGAGTTGCCCGACGCACCATCCCCATCGGACTGGGGTGCCTGCGCGGTCAGGATTTGCTGCCACAAAAAGCGGTGGGGGGTCTGGCTGAAGGTCAGTTCCTTGGTTTCGATCGCCTCGGCGATCGCCGGCCGGTGCTGGGGACAGTGCAGGTAAATGCGCAGGAGTTGGGCTTCGGCTTCGGCCAGCAGGTTGCGCTCGCCGCGGGCGAACCAGTCAGCGCCGTTTGTAGCGTTACTGCCGCTTGCTTGGGCTGGCTGGCGGCGCTGCGGTTTTTTGAGCTGGGCCTGCAGCTTTTCTAGATAAAGCGGCATCAACCGCGAATCGCCTCCGCTGAGGCGCTCGGCGCAGGCTTGCAGGTAGTAGCTGCGCTGGTTGGGGTCGGTGAGGCGATTGAGCAGCTGCACTAGGGCCTGCGCCGCGCGCTGGAAGCCATCGGCCCGGTCTAGGGGCTCGCGTTGCAGCAGCCGCTCGATTTGCCAGTCGATCCACAGCGGTGCTTGGGCCACGAGCTCGCGGAAGCGCTCGCTGGCCTGGGGATGGGACTGCAAAAAATCATCCGCATCCTTGCCATCGGGCAAGTTGAGCACGCGCAGCTGCACCTGGCCGCTGTAAACGAGCGACTCGATCGCGCCAATTGCCCGTTCGGTGGCGCTGGCACCGGCGGCATCGGCATCAAAGTTGAGCGCGATCTGCTTGGACTCGGTATAGCGCAGTAGCTGCCGCAGCTGGTCCTGGCTTAGCGCGGTTCCCAGTGAGGCGACGGCGTTGCCAATGCCTGCTGCGTGCAGGGCAATGGCATCAAAGTACCCCTCGACGACAATGGCGCCGTCGCGCTTGGCGATCTCGCCGCGGGCCCGATCGAGCGCGAATAGGGTCTTGCGCTTGTCAAACAGCGGCGTGTCGGGTGAGTTGAGGTACTTAGGCTCCCCCTCGCCCAGCGTGCGGCTGCCCAAGGCAATCGGCCGCCCTTGCACGTCGCGGATGGGAATGATGAGGCGATCGCGAAAGCGGTCGTAGTAGCCGCTGCCGGATTTGCGCTGCTGGATCAGCCCGGCCTCTTCCACCAGCGCCAGCGGATAGCCCTTCTGCTGCACTAGGTAGCGGTAGAGGGTTTCCCAGCCAGCCGGGGCATAGCCCAACTGAAACGCCTCGATAGTGGCATCGCTCAACTGGCGCTGCGAGCGCAGGTAGGCCAGCGCCGCCTCCCCCTGGGGCTGATGGAGCGCATGCTGGTAGAAGCTCGCTGCGAGCGCCACGACTTCGTAGAGCCGCTCCCGGTGCGAGAGCTGGCGCTGCAGCTGCTGCTGCTGCTCCGGCTCGAGCGATTTGACCGGCACCTGATAGCGCTGGGCCAGTGCCAGAACGGCTTCGCCGAACGACTGCTGCTCCCACTCCATCAGGAACTTGAGCGCGCCGCCGCCGGCACCGCAGCCAAAGCAGTAATAGAGTTGCTTGCTAGGGCTGACCGTAAAGCTGGGGGTTTTTTCCTCGTGGAACGGGCACAGGCCCTGGTAATCCTTGCCCCGCTTGCGCAGCACCACGCGCTCGGAGACGATATCGACGACATCGGCCCGGCGCTTGACTTCCTCGACCGTATCCGGGTGCAGGCGGGGGGCTTGCATGGGTCGCGGGCTGCCAGGGAGCGCCCCTATTTTAGGGGGACCGCCCGCGCCGAGTGCCAGCCGGCTCCGCTCCAGCCCCTACCGCGCCGCGATCGCTCACGCGGCGCCGATGCGGCGGCAGGCAACGGCAAACGCCACGGCAATGGCAGTGACGGCCAAGGCAACGAGTGGATGCTGGCCCTGCCCGATGGCAAAGGTGGTTACGATGCCGGCCCCCACGGCGGCTGCGGCGATTGAGCCCAGCAGGTCGCGATCGCGGTTTGGATATTGCATGGGATTCCAACGGCTATCCGCACGAGCGCGCTCCAGGCAAACGGGGCGCTGCCATTGAAGCTAGCGCGCCCCCACAGACGCGATCGCGGCGATTCGGGCAGCCGCAACGAAGCTTTAAATCTGGCTACGTTTTGTAACACGCGCTACAGATTCAATCGGGCGGCTAGCCGCCGCCCGTGCGCTTGAGGTTGCCGGCGGTAACCCAAGCCCGCTGCTCGGTTTGGGGAACGTAAACTTTTTGCCAGCCCCCGTCGGCGCTGCTCCCAAGCACGATCAGCTCCTGGCCCTGCTTGACGCCCCCAATGCGCGGTACGCTTTCGCTGGGTGCCCCGCGCAGGTTCAAACCGGCCGACGGCACGACCCGGGCGCGGTAAGCCCCCTGCTGTAGCTGCTGGCGGATCGCCTGGGGCAAGCGTTGTTGCTCTGTCCCCTCGCTCCCGTCCGAGAAAGTGGGCTTGGGGGGCGCCTCCAGGTACTGACTGAAAAACCAGTAGGCAACGGCCACCCCTGTGCCTGCCAGCAGCGCAATGCCCAGCACAAAGCCCAGCAGAGCCTGGATTGTCAGGCCTAACAAACGCATGCTCGAGCCCCCTAGCGGCGGCGTATCCGCCCGATTGTGACATCTGCCTGCAGGCGCTCCAAGCCCATTCACGCCCTACCGATTAATGTGTTTTCTCAGCGGACTGCGGTAGCGTCAGCTAGGGGATGCTGGCAGGCCCCAACGCATGGGGAGTGCCGCCGATGAGCGATTACCTCCGACAAGCGGTTGAGGCCCAACAGGCGGGCCGTACCGAGCAGGCCGTGCACTGCCTGCAGTGCGCCTCGCCGGAGCAGGCGAGCGAGGCCGAGCGCAACCGGGCGCTGGAGGCCGCTTTACAGTTGCTGCAAGCGGTTGAGTTCCAACACCAATGGGCCATCGCCAAGGTCCTGCCGCGTTTCGGCACGGCCGTCGTGGCGCCGGCTGTTGCCCTGCTCGAGGACGAGCGCCTCGATCCCGAAACGCGCTGGTTCGCCATCAGCGTGCTGGGCGAGTTTGACGATGCGCGCGCCATTCGGGCACTGGCCTGGGTCTGCCAGGCCAGCGAGGAAGCCGAGCTGGTGGAAGCGGCAGCGCAAGCCCTGGTCCGATTGGGGCGATCCGCCGTGACGGCGCTAACGGCGCTGCTGCAGGCGGAATCCCACCGCCAGCTTGCCGTGCGCTCGCTAGCGCAGCTGTGCCACCCCGCCAGCATTGAACCCCTGCTGGGCGCAAGCGAAGATGCCGATCCGGCAGTGCGCGCGATGGCGATCAAAGCGCTGGGCCAGTTCCGCGATCTGCGCATTCCGCCCGTTTTAACCGCCGCCCTGGCCGATGCCAGCGCCACCGTTCGCAAGCAAGCGGTGGCGGGGGTGGCCTCATGCGCGGCCCGCGGCGAGCTCAGCGATGGTACGGCTTGGCTGCAAGCGCGGCTGGACGATTGCGACCTTGCAGTCAGCCAAGCGGCCGCTCGGGAACTCGGCAGAATCGGCACGGATGGCGCCGCGCAGGCTCTGACAGCCCTGCTGCAATCGCCCGCCGTGCCCGAGCCCTTGCAAGCCGATGCCGTCCGGGCCCTGGGTCGCATTGCCACCTCGCCCGCGCTGGAGGGGCTGGAAGCTGCTTGGCCGCAGGCACCGAGCGCTGTCTGTCAGACCGCGGCCCGCGAGCTCGCTCGCTTCGGCGGCCCGCTGAGCCAGCGGGCGACCCGAGTGGCGCTAGCGTGGCTGGAGACGGAGGCAGCCGGGAAAGCCGCGATCCGGCAGCAGCTGGCGCTGGCGCTGGGCGAGCTGGACCAAGCGCAGGCATTTGAACCGTTGCTGGTCTTAGCCGCCGATCCCGTGCCGGCGGTGCGATGGCATGCCATCGCCGCGCTGGGCAAGCTGCCTAACGCCGCTCAACGGGTGCGGCAGTACGCGAGCGACTCCCCCATCCACCAGCAAGGCCGGACCAACGTCCTGGCCGATTGGGACGGTTAGGGCAAATTGGCTTGCCGCATCTGTTGTGGCCGCACGGCTAGCCGCTGGCGTTGCCCGTCGCGCCACACGCGGAGCTCGAGCGGGCGCCCGAGTTCGCTGCTATCGACCAGCGCCTGCAAGCGGTCGGCGCTCTCGACGCGCTCGCCCGCAACGCGCGTAATGACATCGCCGCGCTTGAGGCCTCCCTCGTCGGCCGGGCTCCCGGGCATGACGCGGACGACCAGGACGCCGTTGCGCTCGGGGACCTCAATCAGCGAGTTGGGATCGCGGTTGAGGCGCCGCGCCACATCCGGCGTGAGGTCGATCATGCGGATGCCGATGTAGGGGTGGGGAACGGGCTCGCCGCGCGCGAGCTTGCCTTGGATGGCCTTGGCCTTGTCGATGGGAATGGCAAAACCGATGCCTTCGGCATTGGCGCGGATGGCGGTGTTGATGCCGATGACTTCGCCGCGCTCGTTGAGCAGCGGACCGCCGGAGTTGCCCGGGTTGATGGCGGCATCCGTTTGGATGAAGTTGAGGCGCTTGTCCGGGATGCCTACCTGCGAGCTGGAGCGATTGAGCGTACTGACAATGCCCAGCGTGACCGTGTTGTCTAGCCCCAGCGGATTACCCAGCGCGATCGCCCAATCGCCCACTCGGACGTCGCTGGAGTTGCCCAGCGGGGCAACGGGCAGCTCCTCGCCATCAATCTTAATAACGGCCAAATCCGAGAGCTCGTCCATGCCGCAGACTTCGCCGCGAAACGTTCGCCCATCCCGCAAGCTGACGCGCACGGCATCGGCCTCGCTCACTACGTGCGCGTTGGTCAGCACGATGCCGTTGCTATCGATAATAAAGCCCGATCCTTGGCCGCGCTGCCGGTACTCCTGCTGCGGCTGGCGGAACGACTCATCCCCAAAAAAGCGGCGGAAGAACGGGTCCTCAGAAAAGGGATTGGGCGCGCTTCGCCGCACGGTGCGCTCGGTATCGAGCCGCACCACGGCCGGGCCCACGCGATCAATAGCGTCCGTTACAAAGCTTCGGCGCAGCTCGGCGGGGGTGGGGGCCCGTTGGCCATCCCCATCGGCTGCGGCCGCCGCTTGCCAGGCCGGTACGCCCAGCCAGGCCAGGAGCGCGCCCAATACGGAGGCGGCGGCGAGCGCAACCGCTTGCCGCCTGCCCTGCGGGGGTTTGAATGCTTGCATTCCGATGGCGTTGCCTCAACCGATGCCTGTCAGGCTAGAGGTTCATGCCCTCCTCCAGCCAGCGAATCCAACTGCTCCCGATGCGATCGCGCATGCAGTTGCTGGGCTACAGTGTATCCGGCCGGATATCGATTCCGCCATCTTGGGGACCCTCGATGGCAACTGCCAGCACGCTCGCGTGCGGCGAGATCGGAAGCTTAGCGGGGAGCCACCTCCGAATCTTAACGGCGCACAACGCCTGCTGTGGGGGATCTGGGCGCTAACGTGGACAACGCCGACCGGATGCCCATCCCCCATGCCACTGCAACCCGCGGACCTGAAACAGTTCCAGCCTGGGGACGCGCTCACCGTGACGGTGGAGCGCTTTGGCAACAAGTATTTGGGCGAGACCTCCCTGGGCGGCAAAACCGTGCTGGTTCCAGCGGCCCTGCCCGGCGAGACGATCCGCGGCGAGGTGCTGCGCAACTGGGAGCGGCGGTTGCTGCTGCATCCGGTCGAGGTGCTGGATCCCAGCCCGGATCGGGTCGAGCCGCAGTGCCGGCACTTTGGTACCTGCGCCGGGTGCCAGTTCCAGCACCTAGCCTACGAGCGCCAGCTCGAGCTCAAGCGATCGCGCCTGGAAGCTTATTTTGAAGGCGACGAAGCAGTCTCGCCGCTGCCGCTGCGCGGCGTCATTGGCTCGCCCCAGCCCTACGGCTATCGCAACAACATCAAGCTGCACGGCCCTGGCGAGCCCGGCTTCTGGCGCGTGCTGGGCATCGATATGGTCCGCAACGAGCACTGCCCGGTTTGCCTGCCCCAGGTGGAGGCGGCCCTGCAGCAGCAGCGCCAGCAGGGCTTTGGGGCGTGGCGCGATCGCGGCATCGATAACGTTTTGATCCGGGGCACGAGTCAGGGCGAGGTCTATGTCGGCCCCGAGCAGCCCGGCGAGGGCGAAGTAGCGTGGTTGAGCGAGGAACTGGCGCACCCGCTCACAGGCGAGACCTACGAACTCGCGGTCCCGGCGCACGCCTTCTGGCAGGGCAGCACGCCCATGATTCCCTATTTGGTCGAGCAAGCGATCCGGCCAGTGCAGGCCTTTGAGCCCGAGACGCTGGTTGAGGCCTACTGCGGCATGGGCTTGTTCGGCTTGATGGGCGCTCCGTTTGCCCGCTCGGTAGTGGGGTTAGAAGACAACCCGCTTGCCGTGGCGGCAGCCCGCTACAACCGGGACGCGCAGGGCCTCGCCCACTACCAAATCTGGCAAGGGCAGGCCGAGCGCCAGTTGGGCAACTTGCTTGAGGGCCTCCCGCTGGCGCGTACTAGCGCCTTGGTCGATCCCCCGCGCAGCGGCCTGCCCAAAAAGGCGCTCAAGCAGCTGCTGCGCCATCCGCCCCAACAGCTGGTCTATGTCAGTTGCAACCCCGAGAGCTTTGCCCGCAACGTCCGGCAGTTGTGCCGCCAGACCTACCGCCTGCAAGATCTGGTGGGCTTGGACCTGTTCCCGCAAACCAAGCACTTGGAGTGCGTGGGCGTGCTAGAGCGCACCGCCTAGGCCCGAGCGCGCACCTTGGAGAGCCGCCGAACGAGCGTTTAGGATCCCGGCGAGATCGGTGTGAGGGTGCCCATGAAGCGAACGCTGCCTGCCGTGGCGCTGCTAGCGGGGCTGGGATGCCATACGGCTGCCCTGGCCGCCAGCCCAGCGCCCGAGCCCGACAAAACCGTCACCTGCGACGTTCTGGCCGTCGGCGGCGGCCTGGCCGGGGTTGCCACGGCCTACGAAGCCTTGCGCGCCGGCAAAACCGTCTGCCTGACCGAGATGACCGACTGGCTGGGGGGCCAGATCTCGGCCCAGGGGACCTCGGCGCTGGATGAGCGCACCACCCAGCGCCAGCGGCGCGTCTACCCGCGCGGTTACCTGGCGCTGCGCGAGCGCATCCGGGACGAATACGGCGAGCTCAACCCTGGCGAGTGCTGGGTGAGCAAATCCTGCTTTTTGCCGCGCGACGGCCACCAAATCCTGCGATCGCAACTGCGGCAGGCAGCGCAAGCGGGCGGCGGCGAGCTCAAGTGGTTCCCCTCGACCGTACCCAAAGCCGTCGATCGCAATGACAGCGGCAACCTCATCCAGAGCCTGACTGCCATCCGCCACCAACCGGCCCAGGGTGCGCCCCCGCTCAACAGCCGCCCGCTCTCGCAGAACTGGCGCGACTGGTACCGCTACCAGGACTCCGAGCGCTTTGACAAAACCGTGGTGCGCTTCGTCCCGCCCCAACCGAACCGGAACTGGTACGTCGTCGATGCGACCGCAACCGGCCAGTTGGTAGGCCTCACCGACGTTCCCTATCGCCTGGGTATTGATCCGCGCTCCTACCGGGAACCCTCCTCCTCCAGCACTAGCGGTGACCCCTACTGCACGCAAGGGTTTACCTACACCTTTGCCATGCAGGCAACAGCAAAACCGCAATCCCACGATGAGCCGCCTTTCTACCCCCAGCACGCGCCCTACTACAGCTACGAGCTCGAGCGCTTGGCCGACTTCGACCTGGTCTTTACCTACCGCCGCCTTCAGAGCCCCAAATCAGGCCCCGAAACCAGCTTTGGCGGCATTAGCTTCACCGAGCCCACCCCAGGCGATATTTCCATGCAGAACTGGACCTGGGGCAACGATTACCGGCCCGGCACAGCCCAAGACAACCTGATCTACACGCGCGAGCAGCTGCAGGCGCGCGGGCAATTGGCATCCGATGGCTGGATGGGCGGCCTGCGCGTTGAGACCCTGCGCAAGGCCGAGCAACACGCGCTGGGCTTTTTCTATTGGCTGGTGCGCGGCACCACGGATTCGCAGCTGGGCGAAGGGGTCAAACAGCCCCATCCCAACAACCGTTTGCTCCGGGGCTTGGATTCGCCCATGGGGACCCAACACGGCTTGTCCAAATTCCCCTACATCCGCGAGGGGCGCCGCATCATCGGCCGACCCAGCTTGGGCCATCCCAACGGCTTCACCATTTGGGAGACCGATATCTCGCGCCAGGATTACCGAAGCGCGTACTACCGCGAGGCTATTTCCGATGCCACCTACCGCCAGCTCTGGACGGAGCTAGCCGGGCGCGATGCCATTGCGGTCATCCGCGGCAAGCGCTCGATTGAGGCAGTCGAGCGGCGCGATCGCGCCCGGATCTACCCCGACTCGGTCGGCATCGGGCACTACGCGATCGACTTTCACCCTTGCATGGCCAGCAGTCCGCCCGAGCAAGCGCAAAAAGAGCGGGAAGGGACCCGCCAGGGCTCGGGCCAGGCTTACCCGTTTCAAATTCCGCTGCGGGCCACGATCCCGCAGGAGCTCGACAATCTGCTCGTGGCCGGCAAAAGCATTGCCACCAGCCACAGGGCAGCCGCTGCCTACCGGGTCCACTCCATCGAATGGTCGGTGGGGGCTGCGGTCGGGACGGCAGCCGCTTTCGCCCTCGAGAACGGGGTGCGCCCCTACCAGCTGGTGGACGATCTTCCGCAGCCCGAGCCGCAGCTGCAAGCCCTGCGGCGGCGCCTGGAAGCCAACCGCAACCCGGTCTTTTTCCCGGGGACCTCCATTTTCAACCAGGATTGGTCGAAATGGCGCTAGGGCCACAGTTCATTGAGGGCAGCTTGCAGGCGGGCGCGCAGCTGTTGGGCACGCTGGTAAGCCGCCGCCCGCTGCCGGTGCGGCGGACAACGCCCGCACCGTACGGGCGGCTGTGGCGATAGCACTGTGTAGCGCAAGCGCGCGGGCAGCGCCCATACGCCTAGCGACGGAAACAGCAGCAGTGCCAGCATCCCGCCCGAGAGCGGGAAAAAGGGCAGGCCCAGGGCGCGCGCCGCGCGCGGCCAGTTGAGGGCCCAAGGATGCAGCCCCTCGCTCCCAACGCAGGCAACCGGCACGATGGGGACCTGGTAGCGATCGCTGAGCCGCACGGCGGCTGGATGGAACGTTTGCAGCCGGTAGCGCTGCCGCCAGCCCTTGGCCGGTCCCCGCACGCCCTCCGGCGCGTACAGCACCATGCCCGGCTGGCGCACTGCCGCCTCAAAGGCATCCCCGCTGGCCGGCACGCCGCCTAGGGCTTGGGTCCAACCCGGCGGCAGCCACCATTGCATCCAGGGATGCTCGAACAGCGGCACGCCCGCGAGCGGCCGAATCGGCCCGCTGCCAGTCCGATCAAGCGCGTAGGCCAACACGAGCAAGTCCCACGGAAAGCCCATGCCGGCGTGATTGGCAGCGGCGATCGCGCGCTGGGCCTGCGGCAGCTGCTCGGCTCCATGCAGCTCGAAGCGAAAGTAGCGCTTGGCAATTGGGGCCAGGATCTCGTCGCGAAAGGCGGCTTGGTACGCGGGCTCGAACCCGCTAACCTCGCAGCGCGGCGCGCGCCGGCCCAAGCGCAGCAGCCAGGCCACATAGAACCCGCCCGGCAGCAAAAACAGCGCCAATTCTAGACCGCTCCAGCCGTCGTGATCGCAGTGGTAGTGCTGCCAGTGGCGGTTGAGCAGCACCAGCCAGCCTGGCGGGTACCAAAGGCACACCCAATCCAGGCAATCGAAGCGATAGGCAACGCCAACCATTAGGCCATCTCCCTGCACGCCGGGTGCAACCGCTCGCCGCTTAGGGCAAAGTGTAGCGGCGGAGCCGCTGCCCAGAAAGCGCCATGAGCATCGAGCAAGTCCTCTCGCGCGAACCGCTGCCCTCGCCGCAACCGCACGCAGAGCGCGTTTTGGTCCTAGGCGCTGGCATGGCCGGGCTGGCAGCAGCGCGCCAGCTCGCCCGCTGGGGCTACCGCGTCACGCTACTGGAGGCGCGCGATCACGTCGGCGGGCGCGTCTGCACCGATCGCTCGCTGGGCGTCCCCGTCGATTTGGGCGCCAACTGGATCCACGGGACGCAGGGCAATCCCATTGCGGCGCTGGCGCAGCGGTTGGGCGTTCGGTACCGGCCCACGCGCTTGGCCAACGGCCAATTCTATGACTTTGACGGTCGGCCGCTAGATGGGGCCGAAGTGCGCGCGCTGCGCCGGGATCTGGACGTGCTTCTGTCGCTCGAGCCGCAGCTCGATGCCCGGCCCGAGCGCGATCGGGCCCTGGCGGACGCTGTCGATTGGCTGTCGCTGTCGCCGTCACTAACCGACGAACGCTGGCGGCAGCGCAATTGGGTCCGCTCGACGCTGGCAACGTTTCTGGGCGCCAGCGTGACCGAGCTCTCGCGCGGCTATTTCAATGAAGACGACGAGTTCCCCGGGCCAAACGCGCTGCTCTCGCACGGCTACGACGCCATCGCGCGCGGGCTGGCCGTCGGGCTGACGGTCCGGTTCAACTGCGTTGCGCGGCGCATTGTCTGGCGCGATCGCGAGGTTTGCATCGAGACCGAAACGGCTTCGTTTAGCGCCGATCGCGCCGTAGTGACGCTGCCGCTGGGAGTGTTGCAAGCGGGTGGGCCCGCCTTCGAACCGCCGCTGCCATCGCGCAAGCAGCAGGCCATCCGGCGCCTGGGCATGGGCGTGCTGGATAAGGTCGTGCTGCGCTTCCCGTTTTGTTTCTGGTCGCCCGAAGCTGACTTTTTGGGCTACCTATCGTCGCAAGCGGGCGATTCGCCGCTGCTGCTGAGCCTGCAGCCCCACGTTGGCGTCCCCATTTTGGTGGCCTTTTTGGGCGGCCCCGAAGCGCGCCACCGCGAGTGCTGCGCCGACCGGCAGTTGGTAGCGCTGGTCATGCGCGAGCTGCGCTGCATGTTCGCCCGCACCGTGCCCGATCCCACCCGCGTGGCGATCGCGCGCTGGGCCAGCGACCCATTTGCGTTGGGCTCGTATTCGTTCGTTCGCGTGGGCGCTAGCGGCCAGGACTACACGGCGCTGTCCGCTCCCGCCGGCGAGCGGCTGTTTTTTGCCGGGGAGGCCACCCACCGCCAGTACCCGGCCACCGTCCACGGGGCCTTCCTGAGCGGACTGCGAGCAGCTGAGGAACTGGCCGGCGCCACCCAAGGACGCTAGCCGCGGCCCACCAGCCGCTACAATCGGCAGCCAATGGCAGGGGAGTGCCGATTGTGGCAACGCGCGAATCGCCTGCAATCGCGATCCGGGACCTGTGGGTGTACCGCGGGCGCGATTGCGTTCTGGAGGACATTAACCTCACCGTGCCGCCGGGCGATTTTTTGGGCCTGATCGGGCCCAACGGCGGCGGCAAAACGACGCTATTCCAGGTCCTGCTGGGATTGCTCTCGCCGCAGCAGGGGGAGGTGCGCCTGTTGGGGCAAGCCGTCTCCACCGGGCGGCGCCGCGTGGGCTACGTCCCGCAAGCCGTCGGCAGCCACCGCGACTTTCCCATTAGCGTCTGGGAGGTCGTGGGCATGGGCCGCTTGAGCCCGCACGCGCTGCTGCGCCGCCGCAGCGTGCAAGACGAGCGCCAAATCGAGCAAGCGCTGCGGCATCTGGAGCTGTGGCAGCACCGCCACTGCTCCATCGGCCGGCTCTCGGCGGGCCAGCAGCAGCGTACCTATCTAGCGCGCGCGCTGGCCTGCAACCCGCAAATTTTGCTGCTGGATGAGCCGGCCGCCAGCATTGACAGCCAAGCCAGCACCAACATTTACGCGCTGCTGCAGCGCTGGAGCGAGGGCATCACGGTGGTGATGGCCTCCCACGACATTGGCGTGCTGGCCAGCTACGTCAAAACCGTGGGCTGCCTGAACCGGCGCCTGATCCACCACGGCAGCGGCCCGCTCCCGCACGCGGCCCTGGAGCAGGCGTACCAGTGTCCCATCGAGGCGATCGCGCACGGCGTGCCCCACCGGGTCTTTCCCCAACATTCAGCCGATGAGGCTAGCTCATGAGCGAGCTGCTGCTGGAGGCAGTCGGGCGCAACGCCCTTGCGGCCGGACTCCTGGCAAGCGTTGCCTGCGGCATTGTGGGCGCCTATGTTGTGATCAACCGCATTGTCTTTGTCAGCGCTGGCATCGCGCACGCCGCCTACGGCGGCATTGGCTTGGGGGCCTGGCTGCAGTTCGACCCCGTGCTGGGCGGGGTGGGCTTTGGCATTCTGGCGGCCTTGGCCATGGGCACCGTGCAGCGCCAAACTGCCCAGCCCCCGGATGCGCTCATCAGTGCCATGTGGGCTGTGGGCATGGCCCTCGGGTTGGTGTTTTTGGAGCTCAGCGGCAGCGAGCCGGTGGCGCTGCAGGTCTATCTGTTCGGCGATATTGCCAGCATCGAGGCCGCCGATTTGGGTTGGCTGCTGGGGCTCGACGTTGCCCTATTGGGGCTAGCGATTCCGCTGTACCCGGCCATCGTGGCGATCTCGTTCGATCCTGCCTTTGCCACAGTGCGCAACGTTCCCGTGGGCGCCATTTACTTGGGAACCCTAGGTGCTGTCGCCGCAACCACTATGGCGCTGGTGAAGCTAGTCGGGCTGATTCTGGCAATTGCGCTGCTGACGTTACCGGCGGCGATCGCCGGCCAGTGGGCCCGCGATCTCAAAGCCATGATGGCGCTAGCAACTGCCATTAGCGCGCTTGCCTGTAGTGCGGGTTTGGGCGTCGCTCATGCCCTCAACTTCAGCTCTGGGGCGACCATCGTTCTGGCAGCCGGACTGGCCTATGCAGCCAGCCTGGGCCTGCGCGCGCAGCGGGATTAGCCCGCCTGCCCCAACGCCGGCAGGCAAATCGTGCTCTCACCCTGGATGACGATTTGGCCCTGCTGCCGAAGCCTGCCCATCAAGCGCGTGACGGTCACACGCGTTGAGCCGATGGCGCTGCCAATTTGCGCGTGGGTCAGCGGAAAGGGCAGGCAGTAACCGCATTCGGTGGGCTCGCCGTGCTCCTCCACCAGCAGCGTCAGAAAGCCCAGCAAGCGATCGGTGGTTTGCCGCTGGCCCAGCACGCTCAACCAGATCAGCTTGCGCTGGTGTTGGTACCGAAACGCCTCCAAAACCTCGCGCCGGAAGTGGGGCCAGTTGTCCAGATCGGCCCAATACATCCAAATGACCGAGGTGCGCTCCAGATGCGCGTAAGCCTGGAGCGAAAACGGCGACTGCGCCACAATCTCAAAGGGTTGGCCGGCGCCGACAAACCCCAGGAAGGCCTCGTCGGCAGCAGCCGGTGCCTGCGGCGAGGGAGTAGCCCCTGTTTGGGCTACCCCCACCAGGCGAACGGCACCGCGCTGCACCAAATACAGCAGTCCCGGCCGCGTCGGGATGCGCTCGTCTTTGCCAAACGTCCGTTCCCGGTAGTGTTCGCAAGCCCAGTCGAGGATGCGCTGCCAGGTCAAAAACGGTCGGGCGGTTTCGGGCGAGTGGGCAAACGCGGGCATGGTTCCATCGGGGGCGATGGCAACGCTCCAGGGCAGCCTAGACAGGCGCGGCGATAGGGGAGCGGGGTGACGGACCTATCGCTACAAGCATGGCTCCGGCGAGAAATCAGAACTGTCCTGCGGCAACGTTTCCTCGCAGAGGCGGACGCGTTACGTGGCGTACCGCACGATGCGGAAAGCTCGGACGTTTTGCCATCGCCCGAGCGGGTGCCGTTGCAGTTGTCCACTGATTCTACTGCAATTTGGTATCGCTGCGCGATCACGCTGGCCCTGGCGCGCGGGGCCCCGGAGCGCAGCCGTCCCCTGGCAACGGCGCTAGCAGGCACACTCGCCGCCCGCCTGCACCCTCTAGGCATGGGCTGTCGCATGGAAGACCCAGGGTGGCTCGATTGTTACCTAGGCGACCGAGCGCTGGCCCGCTGGTTGCAGCGCGCGCTCGATGCCGGCCCGCCTGCGGATGCCAGTTCCCATGGCAGTGCTACTGCTGGGACCTTCGCGCTGCAATACGCCCACGCGCGGTGTCGCTCGCTGCTGCAGCTGGGCCACCGCCAAGGAACGATCCGGCTGGGAGCGGCCGGGCAATGGCTGGCCCCTCAGCCGGTGCCGTGGCGGAGTGCGGGGGCCTTGCAGCTGTGCCACCCCAGCGAGCGGGCCGCCATTGCCGCTGCCATCGCAACGGCGGACGGCGAGGCAGGAGCTCGCCCGGATTGGGCGCGTTGCGGTCGCCAGTTGGGCGAAGCGCTGCTAGCCCTGCATCGGGACTGCCGCATCTGGGGCAATGTGGCGCAGCAGCAGCCCCAACTGGCCCAAGCCCGCCTGGGGCTAGTCGCCATTGGGCGATCGCTGCTGGCGCGCCTTCTGCAACGGGGCCTCGGGACTGGTACCTTGCCCGGGCTCTGAGGCGCTAGCCGTTTTGAGGCACTAGGGAGCGATCGCGGGCAGCCCGCGCCACCTCGCGCGCTTGCGCTGCCACCTCGCCGCGGGCGAGCAGTTGCTCGGCGCGCGTCAAGCCGCTTGCCAAGTCGGCGCAGGCGCCGCAGTACCACAGATAAAATCCGCCGTTCCAAATGGCGGCCGGCATGAGGTCGCTTGATCGCCCGTGCAGGACGGCGCGCAGCTCGCCAAACAGTTGTGCTTTCGATTGGAGCGCAAGGTCGGTGCCGCCCAAACTGTAGTCTTGAGGGCGCAGGTGCAATCGTTCCCAGCCCTGCTCAGTACCCGGGCACGGCAGGCCGATAATGGCCGTCCGATTGCGCGCCAGGTCGCAGCTGCCCTCCAGGCCTTTAACCGTGGCCAGATCCATCACGCCGCGCAGGGCAAGGGCCTGGCGCAACAGGGGCTCGGTGGGTGGGTGAACGAATCCCGCCACCGCGCGCGCGCTACCGCTGTAGGGCAGCCAGATCAGCTCGGCGGTTGCCACAGGCGGCCGCTTGCCGATTTGGTCCCGGTAAGGAATCAGGGCGTGGGCGGCCGGGAAGTGCGCCGGCAGATAGACAAAGCCCAGCCCCGTGCGGGCCCAGATCTGCTGGCTGCGCGCGAGCGATAGGCCCGCGATCGCCAGTCCCAGGGCCTGCCACAGCTCGCTCAGCGGCACGCCGTATTTGGTGGGCGTAACATCGCCACCGTGGGTGATGGCGGGCACCCCAGCCGCGGCCAGCAGCAAGGCCGTAATGGGCGTCACGGGCACCGTTCGGGCGCGACCGTCGTGCGGGATACCCAAAACAATCGGAGCAGGCGCTGCCGACGACGGGGGCGCTAGCTTGGGCCCCAGCTCGTCGTAGGCATCCAGCATGCCGGCTAGCTCCTCGGGCGTGGGCCGCTTGATGCGGTGCGCGATAAAAAAAGCGCCGATTTGCGCCGGCGTGGCTGCCTGCTGCAGCATCAACCGCATGGCGGTGGCGGCGTCACTGCGGCTCAGATCCCCGCCGGTCTGGCTGCCGCTGCCGATAGTTTGCAGTAAGGCCCGAAAGCGGTCGCTCATGGCAGTCGCTCCTTGCTCGCTGGCAGCGGCTCAAGCGCTGCCGTCCGAGGCACTGGGTCGATCCGGCTGCTGGGTGCACGCGCTGGTAAAGTGGCTGACGGGCGGAATTTGCAGCCGATCGCGCGTTGTAGCCAACACCACTTGACGCGTCAGCGTCCGTTCGGCACCGGCCTCGGCGCCAGCTGCAATCGGCCGGATGGCGAGGCTGGGATCGTTGCGCGCCTCCACCAAAGCCCCGCGCGGCAGCAGCGAAATCAGCTCGCCCTGGCGCACCACTCCGCGAAAGGCATCCAGGGTGTTAAGTTCCATTGCCGTTTGCAGCGTAGCATCCCGGCGCGTGAACCAGGCCTGCACCAAGCGCTGCATGCCGTACCCCTCTTTAAACGCCGCGTGCGGGTAGCGAGCCAGCTCGGGCCACGACAGCTGCTCGTACTGGGCCAGCGGATGCTCGGCGGCCATCAGTACCTCGATGGGCTCGTCGTAGAGCGGCTCCACCACCATCTCGGGGGAAGCCGCCAAAAACGAGTCGTTCATGACAATGGCCACATCGACAAACCCGTCCCGCAGCACCTTGAGGGCGCGATCGCTGCCCAGGGCCGTCACCCGCAGCTGCACCTCCGGGTGCTGGCGGCAAAAATCCTGCAGGATGGGCGGCAGGTAGTAAGCGCAGACCGAGTGGATCGCTGCAATGCAGAGCTCGGGCTGCTTGCCCGCTAGCAGATCGCTCAGCTCGCGATCAACGGCTTGCCACTCCTGATACATCCGGCGCGCGCGCGGCAGAAAGCGCTCGCCGCCCAGCGTCAGCTTGGGATGCGAGCTGCGGTGCAGCAACGGCAGCCCCAAATCCGATTCCAGGGCCTGAATTTGGCGGCTGATCGTCGACTGCGTTTTGCCGCACTGGCGCGCGGCCCGGCCGAAATTTTCGGTCTCGACGACCGCCAAAAACGCCTGCAACTGCTCGATGCGCACGATCTGCCCTGCCACAATGCTGCTTGTGGCCCCACAAGCTAGCGGATTGCAGCGCGTCGGATCGTAAGGCTCGCTACAGCTGAGGCAATTGGCGTGGGGCGCTACCCACCGCGCGAGTCGAACGCCGAGCCGATAGCCTGGGCCGACTGGAGCCAACGCTCCAGCGCCTGCCACTCTTCGCGCTCGATGCAGGCAATGAGCGCATCCAAGCTGCGCCGGTACTGCTGTAGCGAGGCCAACAGCGCCTGCCGGTTGTAGCGCGCCATCATGACGCCCAACTCGGGATTGCCGGCCCCAACGCGGCTGGTATCGCGAAAGCCTGAGCTAGCAAGGGTTTGCGCCAAGGGCTGCACGGTGGCATCGCGCTCGCTGGCACAGGCCTGGAGCAGCGCGGCGCTCACCATGACAGGGAGGTGCGAGATCCAGGCGACAGCGCGATCGTGGGCTTGCGGCGAGCAGTGCAAGACTTGGCTCCCCAGCGATTCGGCGAGGGCGGCCACCTGGCGGCAGCTGGCTGGCGGAGTCGATTCGGTGGGCGTGAGCGCGTAGGGCGCACCGGCAAACAGCCCGGCCCGAGCTGCGGCCAAGCCACTCTCGGCCGTCCCAGCCATGGGATGCCCGCCGACAAAGTTGGGCCACAGCGGGGCAACCGCCTCCAGGATGGCGGCTTTGACCGAGCCCACATCCGTCACGATGGTGCTGGGCTCGAGGTGCGGTGCCAAAGCCGCCACAGTGGGCGCGAGCGCGGCAAGGGGGGTACAGACAAACACCAACTCGGCCGCCGCCAGCGCCGACAGGTCGGTGCTGGCGCGATCGGCGGCGCCACAAGCCAGCGCGTGCTGGCAGGTTGCCGCCTGGCGCGACGCGCCCAGGACCCAGTGCCCCTTGGCGCGCAGATCCAACCCCAGCGAGCCGCCTACCGCACCCAACCCCACAATGCCCACGTTCATGGCCTGGATTGCTACTCGCGGCAACCCATCCACCCTACTACAGCCGCCGCTTGGCATAATGTGGGCGTTTCCTTGGCGCGATCCCCAGCAACGGGAGTCGATTTGGGGGCGTTCGAAGCCCAAGCCCACGCGCTGCTGCGCCGCGTGCTGCGCGCCCGAGCGTCCGAGAGCTGGCCCCACCACCTCACGATGGCCCGCTTGGTCGCACGGGCGCTGCGCTCGGGCCGCCCTGCTGCCGTTCAGGCTGGCAGTGCCACGGCGCAGTACCGAATCGGCTACCTCGTTCCTGCACTCCTGTGGCCGGGTCCGATCGCGCTGGTAGCACCCGCCTCCATCCGGGAGCAGCTGCTACGGCACGAGATCCCGGCCTTGCAACAGTGGCTGGATGCCCCCAAGCCGGTTCTAACGGAGCGGCCGGCGCGCTCGCCAACCGAGGAAGTGCTGTTGCGCTCGCCCTTGAGCTGGCTCGCCGAGTGCTTGAGCGGCGAGCGAGCTGCCATGCCAGTCATTGTGGATGGCGCCGAGGATCTAGAGCGCTGGGCTCGCCAGCAGCTGCGCGCCGGCATTCGCCCGGCCGATTGGGAGGCCCTGGTGCGCGCCTACCCCAACCGGGCGGAGCTCATTCGGGCAACGCAGGCCCAAATCGAGCGAGCGTTGGCGCGCCAAGCTCCCCGCCCCAGTGGCGCTCGTTTTGTCGCCCCCCCAGAGCAGGCGCAACTGCAGGCCCTTCTGCAAGAACTCGCGTCGCCAGTCTCGGCCATTGTCCAGCCGGCTTTCCGGCAGTTCGGGCAGCAATGGCAGGCCAGCGGCGAGCTGCTTTGGGCCCAGCCCGAGGGCGAGGCGTTCGCGCTCTACTGCGAGCCGGGCTCGGTGGCCCCCACCCTCAGCACCATCTGGCAGCAGCAGCCGTTTGCCCTCATCGGGCGCTACCTCGACTGCGATCGCAATGCCGCCAACTACCGCCAGCAGCTGGGCCTGGGCGAGCTCACCTGCGTTCAGTTTGCGCCGCAGCGCCAGAGCGAGCTGCTCCAGCTCTACTGCCCGCCCCGCCTACCCCGACCCAACCAACCGGCATTTGCCGACTGCCTGCTGCAGGAGTTGCGCTACCTGGTGCCGCTCGGCGATCGCAGCAGCGGTCCCACCGTTGTTTTGATCGGTGATACGCCCTTGCGCGCGCAGATTGGGACCCAGCTTGCCGCCGAGTTCGGTTCGCGGGTCCGCGTCGATAAAACCGGCGAACCGCCTCAAGGCAGCAGCATTTTAGTCGGCGATTGGGCTTGGTGGCGATCGCAGCGGGAGCGCGTGCCGCCGCCCATGCTAGCGATCGCGACGCTACCGCTGCCCTCACTGGAGGACCCGCGCGCGGCCGCGCCTGTCGCCTACTACAAGCGCCACCGGCAAGACTGGTTCCGCGGCTATCTGCTCCCCAATGCCCTGCGCGAGCTCCAGCAAGGCGTCATGCCCGTGCGGCAGGCGCAAGGGGCGGTCGCCTTGCTCGACAGTCGCGCGCAGCATCGCAGCTACGGCCGCGGCGTGCTGGCTGCCCTGGAGCCCTGCGCCTCGGTGAGCTACATTGATGCGCTGGCGCTGGCGAGCGCAGGTTCTTGAGTAACAATTCGCGCGCACGTGCGCTTGCTAGGCTTGTTTGCCTGCGCGCGCCCCGTCCGGATCGGGAGCGCTAGGATTGAGCCGCCATCGTGCCATCCGGAATAGCCATGGGAGAAGCCAAGCGCCGCAAGGCCACCTTAGGCGATCGCTACGGCCAGCAGTCTGAGGAACGCGTTCCTGTTTTGGGGATTAGCAAGGATACGGCGCGCCAGTTTGTCAAATGGAGCACGCGGGGAGCCTGGATCGGCATTGGGTTGCTGCTGATCTTTTGGCTGACCGTTCGCTTCATTGGCCCGGCCCTGGGCTGGTGGCAGCTCAACGCCTGACGCTGCAGCCGGCCTTAGCCCCATCTCCTGAGTCACTGCCCAGCGATGGAGTGATCCATGAAGCCCATCCGCACGTTTAACGTTTCGCCCGATTTGCCCCCCAAGCTCGAGCCGCTGCGCAAGTTGGCCTACAACTTGCACTGGGATTGGAACGTGGAGACCAAGGACCTGTTCCGGCGTTTGGACCGCGATTTGTGGGAGGCCAGCGACCACAATCCGGTCCGCATGTTGGGCTCCATCGGGCAAGCGCGGCTGGCAGAAGTGGCCACCGATGAGGGCTTTATTGCCCAAATGGAGCGCGCGCTCGAGCAGCTCGAGCGTTACCTAAGCGAGCGCAGCTGGTACGCCAAGCACCGCGGCCGCGATGGGCAAGAGTGCTACGCCTATTTTTGCGCCGAGTACGGCCTGACAAAATGCCTGCCGCTGTATTCAGGGGGATTGGGCGTGCTGGCCGGCGAGCACCTCAAATCGGCTAGCGATTTGGGGCTACCCCTAGTGGCGATGGGATTGCTCTATCAGGAAGGCTATTTCTCCCAATACTTGAACGCTGACGGGTGGCAGCAAGAGAGCTACATCGTCAACGATTTCAGCAAATTGCCGCTGCACCTAGAGCGCCAGGCTGACGGCTCGGAGCTGCGCATCCAGGTTGACTATCCGGGGCGCGCCGTGCAAGCGCGCATCTGGCGCGCTGATGTTGGCACGGTTCCGCTCTATCTGCTCGATACCAACATCGAACCCAACACCCCCTACGACCACGACATCACCGATCGCCTCTACGGCGGCGATCTGGACATGCGCATCCACCAGGAGCTAATGCTGGGCGTCGGCGGCATTCGGGCGCTCCACGCCTTGGGCTACACCCCCACCAGCTATCACCTCAACGAAGGGCACAGCGCCTTTTTGACCCTAGAGCGCATCCGCATGCTCATCCAGCAGTCGGGGCTCGATTTTGCCGCGGCCAAGCAGGTGGTGCAGTCGAGCCAGATGTTTACTACCCACACGCCCGTCTCGGCCGGCTTCGACATGTTCGACCCTGACCAGACCATGTACTATCTGGGCGAATACGCCGATATTTTCGGGCTCTCGCGCGAGGAATTTCTGGCCCTGGGGCGCGAGAACACCGGCGATCTGGCCTCGCCGTTCAGCATGGCCGCACTTGCGCTCAAAACCTCCAGCTTTATCAACGGCGTCAGCAAGCTGCACGGGCAAGTCTCGCGGGAGATGTTCCGCAACTTGTGGCCTGGGGTGCCGGTGGAGGAAGTCCCCATTGCCGATGTCAGCAATGGGGTTCACGCCCGCAGCGTGGTCGCCGAGTCCACCCAGGAGCTCTACGATCGCTACCTGGGCCCCAACTGGGCCGAGAAGGGCACCGACGACCCGCTCTGGGCTAAAGTCGACGCCATTCCCGATGACGAGCTGTGGCGCAACCACGAGATCTGCCGCTCGCAGCTGGTGGTGCTAGCGCGCGAGTGGCTGGTTGCCAAGCTCCAGGCGCGCAGCGCCACCCAGGCCGAGATCGACAAGGCCCGGGAAGTGCTGGATCCCGACGTGCTGACTGTTGGCTTTGCCCGCCGCTTTGCCACCTACAAGCGCGCCGCGCTGTTCCTGCACGACCTCGAGCGCATCGAGCGCATCATCAAAGGCAACCCGGACCGCCAGGTGCAGTTTTTGATCGCCGGCAAAGCCCATCCCAAAGACATGCCGGGCAAGGAGCTGATTCGCAGCATCGTGCACGTGGCCCGCGAGCGCGGCTTGCAAGACCATATCGTGTTCCTGCCCGATTACGACATCAAACTGGCGCGTGCCATGGTCGCCGGCTGCGACGTTTGGCTCAACACGCCGCGCCGGCCGCGGGAGGCCTCCGGCACCTCGGGCATGAAGGCTGCCCTCAACGGCGTCCCCAACTTGAGCATTCTGGATGGCTGGTGGGATGAGGCCGACTACGTTAGTACCGGATGGCCCATCGGCCAGGGCGAGATCTACGACGATACCGAGTACCAGGACGAAGTTGAGGCCAATACCCTCTACGACTTGCTGGAGCAAGAAATCGTCCCGCTGTTCTACGAACGCGATCGCGATGGCGTGCCGCGTGGCTGGGTGCGCAAGATGAAAAACGCCATCCGCAAAAACACGCCCCAGTTCAACACGGCGCGCATGGTCCGCGACTACGCCTTGCGCGGGTATTTCCCCACCAGCGATCGCTGCTTCGCCATGCAGGCAGATGGCTATCAGCCCGCCAAGGAACTGGCGCGCTGGAAGCAGGCGCTATTCGAGCGCTGGTACAACATCAAAATTCGCTCGGTCGATGTCTCAGCCCCGAGCGAGCTAACGGTCAACGAATCGGTCAGCGTCAAAGCCCAAATTGATCTGGCTGGAGTGCAGCCGGACGATGTCAGCGTCGAGCTCTATCAGGGCTCGGTCGATACCGAGGGCCACATCGTCAACGGCACGGCCCTGCCCATGCAGCATCAAGGAACGGACCAGCAGGGGTGCGCCGTGTATACGGCTGAGTTTGCCTACCAGAGCAGCGGGTTGCAGGGGCTGTCGCTGCGCATCTTGCCCCACCACCGCAACCTGGCCAACCCGCACGAGCTGGGCCTGATCCTGACGGCCCAGGAGTAGGCAGCCGTTACTCGCGGCGATGGGCGGCCTGCTCCAGCAGCGAGCGCGCAAAGGCCATGGCTTCTTGCGCCGAGCGGCCGCCGGCAAGTTGGGCCAGTTCCTCGCAGCGCCCGTCAGGCTGCTGCAGGGGCGTCACGCGCACTGCCGTCCGGGCGCCATCGCCGCCATCCGCTGCCTCTGTCACGTGCTTGTCGACCCGGAAATGCCAGTCCGCCATAGCCGCTACCAGCGGCTGGTGGGTGACGCACAGCACTTGGTGCCGCTGCCCCAGCTGGTGCAGCTTGTCGGCGATCGCGCTGGCCACGCGCCCCGAGACCCCCGTATCGATCTCGTCGAATACCAGCGTCCCGGCCTGAACGGCCGCATGGGAAAAGCAAGCCTTGAGCGCCAGCAAAAACCGGTTCATCTCGCCGCCGGAGGCTGTCTCGGCCAGCGGTTGCAGCGGCTCGCCGGGGTTGGGGCTAAAGGCAAAGGTGACGCGATCGGCGCCGCTGGCACTGGGTTCGGCCGCTTCCACCCAGCAGCGGAACCGGACCTTGTCCATTGCCAGGGGCTCGAGCTCGCGCACCAGCTGGGCTTCGAGCTGGTGCGCGGCCGCTTGGCGCTGTTGGCTGAGCTCGCGGCAGGCCGATTGCAGGGCAGCATGGCGCTCCGCAACGGCTTGCTCTAACTCGGCCAGCGACTGGCCCGAGGCAGTCAGCTCGTCCAGCTCGGCTTGCAAGTTGCGGGCGCGCTCGATGGCTTCGGCCAGGGTGGGGCCGTACTTGCGGCAAATCTGCTTGAGGGTGCGAATGCGCGCCTCGATCTGGTTCAAGCGCTCGGGATCGGTCTCGAGGGTCTCGGTGTAAGCGCCGATCTGGCGGCCGGCCTCCACCGCTTGGTTGAGCGCGCCTCGCACCATCTCCAGCACGGGCTCAATCTGGGCATCATACTGGGCCATGGCGCTCAGCTGCGACTCGGCCTCACCGAGCAAGTCGGTGCCGGTGGGATCGCCGCTGTCGCTTTGGTACAAGGCTTGGTAAGCGCGATACCCCAACTGCTGCAGCTCGACGGCGTGGGCGAGGCGCTCGCGATCGCGCTCCAGCTGCTCCAGTTCCGCCGGATCGCTCAGCGCCGCCTCGGCCAACTCGCGGCACTGCTGCTGCAACCAATCAATGCGCTGCTGGCGCTGCTGCTGGGATTGCTGCCGCTGCGCCCAGGCTTGGTAGGCGTGGCGGTAGTCCTGATAAGCCGAAGCAACGGTGGCTTTCTGTTGCTGCAGCGCGGCATCGCCATAGCCATCGAGCAGCGTCCGCTGCGCTGCCTCGCTCGCCAGCTGCGTCGTTTGCCCCTGCGCTGTAACATCGAGTAGCTTCGGGCGCAACTGGACCACCAATTGGCGGTTGACGGCTGCGCCGTTGATGCGCGCGCGCGATCGCAGCCCGTTGCGTCCCAGCGTGAGCTCGCGGCGGCAGCAGATGTTGCCCCCCTCGAGCAGGGCAATGCCCTGCTGTTGCAACCTAGCCTCGGCAGCTGGGGTGGCTTGGAACGTTGCTTCGATGCTCGCCCGCTTGCATCCCGCACGCAGCAAACCGCTGGTTAGTTTGCCACCCAGGGCGGCATCCAGGGCATCCAAGACGATTGATTTGCCAGCTCCCGTCTCGCCGGTCAGGACGTTGAGACCGGGCCCAAACGCCAGCTCCAGCTCGTCAATGAGGGCAAAGTTGTGAATCCGCAGGGACAGCAGCATGGCATTCGCTCGGGCCGTTGCCTGCCACCTGTAAAGCGGCGCGATGCGCGGCTCGCGCGCTCGGCTCTGGCAGCGCCCGGTACTGTTACAATCTTTAACATCATTGCCGCTGTCGGCCCCGGACATTATGACGCACAACACGGCGACCGCAGCCGACCAGGCACGCAACGGCCAATCCCAATCGGCCCTGCCCGAACCTTCGGCAGCTGAGGCGCCGGAATTCCACTACGGCTGGTCACGCACGCCCTCAAGCGAGCAGTGGCGCTACGACCCCGAGGCCATCAACGCGCGCTTTCAAGGGCAGCCGCTGCAAGTCCTGGGACGCATTGTCGGCGTGCTGCTACCAGCAAGCGCCTTTGGGGCCAAGTTGCTCTGGGACAAGCTGCGCGGCCGCTCAGTGCGCAACGAGCAACGCCGCGCCATCCAGCTGCGGGAGTTGCTGACCAACTTGGGACCCACCTACATCAAAATCGGCCAAGCGCTCTCCACGCGCCCAGATTTGGCCCCGCCCACTTATTTGGACGAGCTGGCGCAGCTGCAGGATCAGCTGTCGCCCTTTGCCAATGAGGTGGCGTTTCAGTTCATCGAAGAGGAGCTGGGCGCACCGCCGCAGCAGATTTACGCCGAGCTCTCGCCCGATCCGGTTGCTGCGGCCTCGCTAGGGCAGGTATATCGGGGCAAGCTCAAAACCGGCGAACCCGTTGCCGTCAAAGTCCAGCGCCCGGACCTGCACCGGCGGATCGCGCTCGATATCTACATCCTGCGCAAGCTGGCGTTCTGGGTCAAAGACAACGTCAAGCGAGTTCGCAGCGATCTGGTGGCCATTCTGGATGAGTTTGCCGGCCGCATCTTCGAGGAGATGAACTACCTCCACGAAGGCGAAAACGCCGAGCGGTTCGCGCAGCTCTACGGCCACCTCCCCGACATCTACGTGCCCGCCATCTACTGGGAGTACACCGGGCGGCGCGTGCTGACCATGGAGTGGGTGATCGGCACCAAACTCACCGATCCGCAAGCGATCCAGGCGCAAGGCATCGAGGCCACACATCTGGTCGAGGTGGGGGTGGAGTGCTCGCTGCGTCAGCTGCTGGAGTACGGCTTTTTCCACGCCGACCCGCACCCCGGCAACCTGCTGGCCACCCCCGAGGGCAACCTGGCGTATTTGGACTTTGGCATGATGAGCCAGGTCAAGCCCGAGCAGCGCTACGGCCTAATTGAGGCGGTGGTGCATCTGGTCAATCGGGACTTTGAATCCCTGGCCCAAGACTATGTCAATCTGGAGTTCCTCTCGCCCGATACGGATCTAGAACCCATTATCCCCGCCTTGGAGAGCGTCTTTCGCGACGCGCTTGGGGCCTCGGTGAGCGAGCTTAACTTCAAAAGCATTACGGACAAAATGTCGGGGGTCATGTATGACTTTCCCTTTACTGTTCCCGCTTATTACGCGCTGATCATTCGCTCGCTGGTCACCCTGGAGGGAATCGCCATCGGCATCGATCCCAACTTTAAGGTGCTGAGCAAGGCGTATCCTTACGTTGCCAAGCGCCTGCTGACCGATCCTTCCCCCCGCTTGCGCACCTCGCTTCGGGATCTGCTGTTTAAAGAGGGGAGCTTTCGCTGGAACCGGCTGGAGAACTTGCTGCGCAACGCGCGCAACAGCCCGGATTACGACCTAAGCAGTGCACTGGATAAAGCAGTGGATTTTCTGTTCTCCGAGCGTGGCGCCTTCGTGCGCGAGCGGCTGGTGGATGAAATCGTCAACCTGCTCGATCGCTACGGCCAGCGCAGCTTTTACGACTTCTCCAGCTCGGTGGGCGAGCGCTTGGGGATGGCAACCACCCAGATGCCGCCTGAGTTGCAACAGGATGCCGAGCAGTTGGAGCGCATCCAGCGCATCTGGGAACTCCTGCAGGATACGCCGGGCTTTAACGCATTCCGGCTGCTCCCGGTTGTATCGAAAGTGCTGAGCCGGGCGGAAACCTACCAAATGGGCCAGCAAATTGCCAGCAACCTGTTCCAGCGCATGCTGGCGCGTACCATCCGCAGTACGTTGGTGCGCGATGGCGAGGGTGAGGAGCGTGTCTTGCCTGGTGCAAGCGCCGCCCGCTAGAGCCTAGCTGCCTACTTCCGGGCAATGACCCAGATGGCGTGGATCAACCCCGGAATGTAGCCCAACAGGGTTAGCAGGATGTTGATCCAAAAATCGAGGCCGATCCCGACCTGCAAAAAGACCCCTAGCGGCGGGATTAAAACGGAAAGGACAATGCGGATAACATCCAACATGGTTGCGATTGGGAACTCCCTAGTGCATTGTAAGCTGGCTGCCGGTATTGCTCCTATGGCGGTGCCCTGCTACCGCCCTGACTGGGTCATGCGCCCGTCGTTCCGGTAGCTAGCGTTCGGGAACGGCCGCACCGTCCGGAAGCCAGACGCGAAAGCAACTCCCAGCCCCCGGCTGAGATGACAGCTCGATGCGGCCGCCGTGGCGCTGCGCGATCGCCTGCGCAATGGCCAGGCCCAACCCAGTGCCGCGTTCGGAATGGGACCGGGCGTGATCGGCGCGCCAGAAGCGATTGAACACGAGCGCTTGGTGCTCGGTGGCAATGCCGCTGCCCGTATCGGTCACGCTAATGCGGTAGTGGCGCGATTGCCGAGTTAGGGCGAGTCGAACGGTCCCCCCACTTGGGGTGTGCTGGAGCGCATTGCGCAACAGATTGGCCACCAAGCGATGGAGCTGATGGGCATCGCCCAGCATGCGGCCCTCAGTCTCGGTGTCCCACTGCAGCTGGATGCCTTTTGCCTGAGCCCAGGGCTCGAACAGCTCCATCGCTTCCGAGAGCACGTCCGCCAGCTCAACTGGCTGCCAATCTGGTTGGGTTGCTCCGCCATTGGCAGCATCGGTACGCGCCAGGAAGAGCAAGTTCTCGACCAAGTCGCTCATCTGGTCCGTTGCGCTGGCGATCGCATCCAGCTTTTTGGCGTCTTTGGCCTGAAAGCGCTCGGGATGGTTGCGCATGACCTCAACTGAGGTCCCAATGGCGGCAATGGGACTGCGCAGCTCATGGGAAGCGTCAGCGGTAAACTGTCGCAATTGGGCCACATTCTGCTCGATGGGCTGCATGGATTTGCGCGTCAGCCACAAGCCCCCAACTGCCGATAGCCCCAAGGCCCCAACGCCGCCCAAGCCGAATCCCCAAAGCATCTCGCGCTGAGCCGCTTCAATTTCCTGTACGTCTTGGGAAGCGCGAATGTAGCCCTCTAAGACCGCGCGATCGCTGTTGGCACGGCTGCGAAAGACCGAGACCGTGTAGGTGCGAACGCGCTCGTTGGCGTTTTCCGAACGACGCAGGTGGGGACCGACTTTGGGGGAAGCCGCTACCGAAAGCTTGCCTTTGGCCGCCAGTCGGTTGCCCTGCTTGTCAAACCATTCCAGGCTTTGCTTGTTGCGATTGAAAATATCGCGCCAGGGCACCTCGTTCATGCGCTCGAGGTACTGACTGCCGCGCGCTTTGACCTTGGCGTGCGTGGGCGTTGCCGACTGCGCCAGCGTTCGCAGTTGTTGGTCGAGCTGGCGGTAGAGGCTGCGCGTCACGTAGCCGTAAACGCCTACGCTAAAAGCGCTCAAAATTAGTGCCATGACGCCCAGATAAGACAGCAGCAACCGCAGTCGCAGCTGCCGGAACTCACCCCGATTGAGGTGGGCGAATGGTTGGGCTTTAGGTGCTTCGCTCGATTGTTTTGAGCCGATACCCCAAACCATAAACGGTTTCGATTGGGTCGGATGGCACGCCGGCCGCTTTGAGCTTGCGCCGCAGTCCTTTGATGTGCGCCTTGACCGTTCCTTCTTCAGGCGGACCATCGACCGTCCAGAGGCGATCGAGAATTTGCGAGCGACTGAGCACTCGCCGACCGTTGCGCAGCAACAGCTCTAGCAGATTGTATTCTTTGGGGGTTAGCGATAGCGGCGTGTCGCCATAGCGAACGTCGCAGCTACTGGGATCGAGCTGAATGCCCTCCCATTCTAAAACTGGAGCTTGACCGGCGCTGCCGCGCCGCAATAGGGCTCGCATTCTTGCAGCTAGGGCTTGCAGCTCGAAGGGCTTAACAACATATTCATCGGCACCTGCATCCAAGCCAATGACCGTATCGGTTGTGGTGTCGCGCGCGGTCAGCATTAAGATAGGGGTCATGTTGCGCTGTGATCGCAGGCTTTGGCAGACCGTTATGCCATCGACCTCTGGCAGCATTATGTCTAAAACAATGAGATCGTAGGCATAGGTGCTAGCCAAACTCAGTCCTTGTTGGCCGTCATAGGCCAAATCGACTGTGTAGTACCGATCGGTAAAGTCTTCTTCAAGTGCTTCGCAAAGCCGTTCGTCATCCTCAATCAGCAAAACTTTCATAACCTGCGAGCCAACACTACACCACTAATAGCAAATGGCTCTTATAGCAAAAACACGTGGATAGTGAACAGATAAATGTGCTTATACTTGAGAGCTTCGATCCCCATTTCGAGAGGCTCCTGGAGTTTCAATCAACAAGCTAGTCCCGTTCACGTTTAGTCTACGACTACTATATCCTTGCGGTTAAATACACAGGATAACAAAATAAAGCAACATCAAAAGCTCGAGCGGCTTTTGATGTTGCCTATGAATTAGCGATCTAGGTTGGTCCTTAAATGGGAGAGCTACCGATTGGCGCTTAGTATGGCCCCCCATGTTTCTGGGCCAACAATTCCATCAACCTGAAGATCCCGGGCTTTTTGAAATTCCCGAACGGCCGATGCGGTTTGATCGCCGTACTGACCGTCAACGCTTCCGTCCAAATAACCGTTCGATTTGAGGAACGCTTGAACGTTTTTAACGGCCTCACCATTACTGCCATTCGTTATACCAATTTGAGCAGCAGATGCACGCTTGCCAAACAGCATGACTCCCATATTGAGGGAGTTCCAGAGATCGCAATCTAGTGCACAAGCCACGAGAA